>NZ_JCBATA010000018.1:0-124812 GCF_059816245.1 Frankia sp. RB5 | reverse complement strand
CCGATGGTACTGCATGGGGGACCGTGTGGGAGAGTAGGACGCCGCCGGACTTACATATGTGGGGCCGTTTCGACTGTGGTCGGGACGGCCCCACATGTTTTTCCAGGGACGTTCCCGCCCCGGTCCGGAGCCCGCCACCGATACGGTGACCGGCACCGCCGGGCACACCCCGTACTGTGGACGTCGTCCAGTGGCGGGCGCGCCCTGGCCAGAAAGCAGACCCGCCGGGGTAGGCGGAACGAAGGGGAACGGCCGTTCATGGCGAGGGAAGACAGAGCGAACGACGACGGCCGATCCGGGCCAGCGGCCGGAGGCCGGCGGCAGCGCTCCGACCGGTCACAGCAGACCGAACGCGGTCCGTGGCGAGGCGGCGGGTCCGCGTCGGGCCGAGGTGCTGGCGCCCGCGGTTCGGGGTCGTCCCGTGGCAGCTGGTCCGGTGACTCCACCGGCGCGCCTGGCCGGTTCCGCGCCGGTCAGGGTGCCTCTGGTGCCGGCACACGCGGGGGTCAGCAGCGCGATGGTCGGCCGCGCCAGGTGCGCGGCGACGGAGCGGACGCGGCGAGCTCGACCTCGTTTCGGCGTTCCGGTGCCAGGCCCGTGGCCGGCCGGCCCGAGCGCTCCCCGTCCCGTGGCGCGGAGGACTCCGGCGGGCGCGCGGTGACAGCCGAGGCCGCCTGGCGGGCGCGCCAGGTCGGACGCACCGACGGCGCGGACGCGCCGCGTGGCAGCGGCGCGGCCCGCGGCGGCCCGCGTCCCTTCCGTGATCGCTCCGAGCGGCCCGAGCGGCCACGCCGAGACAGCAGCCCGGCGCGGAGTTCGACATCGCGCGACGAGGTCCATCCCCGGCGGGACCCGGGCGGTCGCTTCGGCGGCGCTGGGCACGGCGACCGGGACCGGACGCAACGTGGCGGGAGTTCGCAGGGCCGGGGTGGCCCCGCGGGCGGCTATCGACAGCAGAGCGGTCCGCGTCGTCAGCCTGGCGCTGATGCCCGGGGCGGGTTCGCGGGTGGCAGGGACCGTCCGCGTCCGGCCAGCGATCTTCGCCGACCGGATCGTCCCAGCCGGCCCGACTACCGCACAGGCACGCCACGCCCGGCGGGCGAGCCCGACAGGCGCCAAGCCCCCGGGATCGGACCGAGGCGCGAGCCCACCGTCGGCGAGCCGCGCCGCGCTGACCGTGACGACGCGTCGAGAAGCGCTCGCGCGACTCCGGTGGAGCGCGACGTGCCGACGGCGTCACGTCCGGCCGATGCTCGGCGGACGCGGGACGGTCGGACCTCGCGGGAACCGCAGGCCGGACCGGGCCGGGTCGATCGTGATCGCGCCCCGACCGATCGTGGCGTCGCGCCGCGAGCACAGGGGCGTCCGGGAGCGTCAACGGGATCCGGAGATCGCGGGCGCCCCGACCATGGGAAGCGGCCGGATCGACCTGGCCGCCCGCAGCGGGGCGACCGCCCGGCCGGCCCCGGCGCCCGGGCAGGGCGTCCGGAGCGCACGGACCGCCCGGAGCGGGCCGTGGGTGGCAGCCGGCGGCCGCGGGTGCAGACACCGCCGCTTCCCGACGAGGCACGTGCCGACCTGCTTGACCACGACGTACGACGGTCGCTGCGAGGCCTGCCATCCTCGATGGCGGACACGATCGCGCGCCATCTCGTCGCCACCGCGCTGCTGCTCGACGACGACCCCGCGGCCGCTCTCGCGCACGCACGGGCCGCGGCCGACCGGGTGCCGCGCCTGCCCGCGGTGCGGGAGGCCGTCGGCATCGCCGCCTATCACGCGGCCGAGTACAGCACCGCTCTGGTCGAGCTGCGCGCCGCGCGGCGCATGGACGGCTCCGCGCACAACCTGCCGCTGATGGCCGACAGCGAGCGCGGGCTCGGCCGGCCCGAGCGTGCCGTCGCCTACCTGCGTGATCCACAGATCGAGGAACTCGATCCGGAGACCCGCGCCGAGCTGCTGATCGTCGTCTCCGGCGCGCGGCGGGATCTCAATCAGCCCGAGGCGGCCGTCGTCCTGCTGCGTGATCTCGCCACCGCGAAGGGATCGCCGGAGCCATGGACGGCGAGACTCTGGTACGCCTACGCCGAGGCGCTGCTCGCCGCGGGGCGTCCCGAGCAGGCGGCGCACTGGTTCACCTCCACCGCGGCGATCGACGAGGGCGAGACCGACGCCGCGGCCCGCGCCTACCTCATCACCACCGGCGAGCCCATGCCGGCGGAGGACGACGAGGACACCGAGACGGGTCCGACCAGCTAGTCCAGCGGGCGCAGCAGGAGTCCCGTACGGGGTTTGGGCGTGAACAGGGTCGATTTGCGAGGCATGCGTTCTCCGGCCTCGGCGACCGCGGTGACGTCCGTGACCGGTGTCGGGTTGAGCAGCAGGGCCGTGCCGCCGCCCGCCGCCGCGGCGGCGATCGCGGCCGCGGCGTCGTGGTGGTAGCCGACGACCTCCACGGTGTCGGCCAGGCCCCAGACGTCGACGATCAAAGCCAGGTGGGCGACGGTGACGTCGAGGCGGCGGAAGGCCGCCGAGCGCTGCGCTGGCAGGCTGCGGGCGAGCAGCTCCGGTGACGGCTCGCTGAGCAGGTAGGCGGAGACCCCGTCGGTGACGGCGAACGCGTGCCCGTCCCTTCCCGCGTCGGCGAGCATCTCGAGCAGCCGCCGCGGGTCGACGGCCGCGCTCGAGGCCCGACCGATGCCGGTGGCGATCCCGATACCCGGGGTTCTGACCGGCGCGCCGGCGCCGGACGCCTCGACCCTCGCCGTGTCGGGACCTGCGAGGTGGCGGACGCTGAAGGCGGCGGCGGCCCGGCGTACGGCGTCGTCAAGGCGCAGGCCCGCCACCGCTCGATGTATCGCGTGCACGCGCGGGCCGGAGACGGTGGCGTCGACGAGGAACGCGAGCCCGAAGTCCCAGGGGCCCGGGCCGTCGCCCGCGGCGTGCCGCTCCGCCTGGTACTGCCGGTAGGTGGCGTAACGATGATGGCCGTCGGCGATGACGGCGTGCCGGGGCAGCAGGTCGGCGGCGACGGTCGCGAGGACCGCGGGATCGTCGATCGTCCACAGCCGATGGGTGACCCCGTCGTCGGTGGTCGTCTCCACCCGTGCCGGTGTCGTGACGAGCTCGGCGACGACCCGGCTCGTCTCGCCGCCGCCGGCATAGAGCAGGAAGATCGGCTCGAGGTTCGCCCGGGTCGCCCGGGTCAGCGCCAACCGGTCCGTGACCGGCCCGGTCATGGTGTTCTCGTGCGGCAGGATGATGCCCGCCTCGGGGTCGGCGAGTGCGACGGCGCCGATCAGGCCGCGCTGCACATGGCCGTCCTGCTCCTCCTCGCAGACGTGGAGCGACGCCGTCTCGTCGCGGAGCAGCACACCGGTGTCGAGCCATTCCCGCAGGAGGCGATCGGCACTGTCGTAGTCGTCGCCGGGCAGGATCAGCCGCACCACGTTGTGTTCGTCGCGCTGCCACAGGCTGGCCCGTTCGGCGTCGTCGATGACGTCGTAGGGCGGGGAGGTCCGTGCGGCGAGCGCCGCCCCGGACACCGGGAAGCGGGCCGCCCGCACGGGGGCCAGGACAAGGCCGGCCGGTACCGGGACGGGCGTGTCGGCGTTCTCCATGCGCGCATCGTAGGACCGGATCGCGCTCGCCCGGCCGACCCGACGCGATGACCGGCCCACCGGGCACGCCGTCTCGGCCCCATGGTGGTCCCGGCGCGCCGCGTCGCCGCCGTCCAGGCAGCTGCGGGCGGACTGCTCACGCACCGTATGGGCGTGCCTGGGACCGGCGGTGGCGCGCCGCGCCGCGCCGAAAGTGATCATTATCCGATAAGGGAGCCTCCGACAGGCCGTTGCGGCGACACTGGTACAGGCGGTCCGGTGGTCCCCCGGTGAGAGGAGCGGTTACCCAGAGCGATACGGCCCGCCGGGCCGAGGCGGAGCGCGGCACCGGGACTGATGTCACCGGCGGCGTTGTTGGCGACAGGTGTTCGGCCATGTCCTGGAGGTGAAGATGGCTGACGAGACCGGCCGCCCGGCGGAGACTCCGGACGGGGGCCACACGGTTCAGCCTGAGCCCGCGCGGACGGGTCCCGCCGGCGAGGTCTACGACTGGTACACGCGTGGCATGGCTCTGCTCGGCCATGGGAACGCCAACGCCGCCGTGCAGCTGCTCGCGCACGCGGTCGCGGCCGAGCCCGCGTCGCCAAGCGTGCGGGAGGCGCTGGGACGGGCCCAGTTCACCGCCGGCCAGTACCTGGCTGCCCGGGAGACGTTCGCCTGGATCGTCGACCGCCATCCCACCGATGACTACGCGCAGTTCGGGCTCGGCCTGTCCGCGCGCAAGATCGGCGATCTGCGCGCGGCGGTCGAGCATCTCGCCCTGGCGGTCGCGATGCGTCCGGACATCCGCCATTACGGTGTCGCCCTGCGCGGTGCCCGTGCGGCGCTGGCCCGAGCATGAACCTGCCTGACGCCGGCCTGGTGGCGCGCCCACGCGCCGCCGCCGGCGCCGAACCCCTGCGCGGCACCGACGGCCCGCTCGCCGCGTTGTTCGACGTCGCCCTGATGGATCTTGACGGGGTCGTCAACCGCGGGGGTTCGGCTGTGCCGCACGCCGCGGACGCCATCGCCGCGGCCGGCCGGCGCGGTCTGCGCACGATCTACGTGACGAACAACGCCCTGCGCCCGCCGGCCGAGGTCGCCGCGCGGCTGACCGGCTTCGGGGTGCCGGCGACGGCCGAGGACGTTGTCACCTCGGCACAGGCCGCGGCGCACGTGCTTGCCGCGCGTCTGCCGGCCGGCGCGCGGGTTCTGGTCCTGGGCGGACGCGGGCTGCGCCAGGCGGTCGTCGAGGAGGGGCTGACGCCGGTCGACAGCGCCGACGACGAGCCGGCCGCGGTCGTCCAGGGCTTCGATCCGGAGCTGACGTACGCTCGGATCGCCGAGGCGGCCTACGCGATCCGGGCCGGCGCCTGGTGGGTGCTGAGCAACGCCGACCGCACCGTGCCGTCCGAGCGGGGCATCGCGCCGGGGAACGGGTCGATCGCGGCGCTGCTGCGATCCGCCACCGATCGTGATCCTCTTGTCACCGGCAAGCCTGAGGTGGCGATGCACCAGGAGTCGATGCGCCGCAGCGGCGCCCGCCAGCCGATCATCGTCGGCGACCGGCTCGACACCGACATCGAGGCCGGCACGCGCTCGGGCACTCCGACCCTGCTCGTCCTCACCGGTGTCACCACCCTTTCGGACCTGCTCGCCGCGTCGCCCCCGCACCGGCCGACCTACCTGGCAGCCGACCTGCGTGGCCTGCTGCGTCCCGCGCCGGCCGCGGGCCGCGTTCCAGCGGCCGGCCCGCATGCCGCGTGCTGTGGGCCCTGGCTCGCCCGGGTCGAGGACGGCGTGCTGAGCTGGTCGCCCGTCACCCCGGCCGGGGGCACGCAGGCCGGGCCAGAACCGCCGGCGGACGACCTTGACCTCGACGCCGCTCGCGCTGCCTGCACCGCGGCCTGGGCCGCCGCCGACGACGGCGCCGCCGTGCACACGATCGCCGCGCAGCGCCCCGCGTGCTGCTCCGACCTGGCAGCTCCGGCCAGCCGTCGCTGACGTTGCGGTGCGCGGCCTCAGAGCAGGGAACGCACGCGCAGCAGGTCACGGACGCTCGCGTCGACCACGAGTCGACCGCTGCGCCAGGCGGTGAGCACCGACAGTCGGCCCTCGGTGAGGGCGACGAGGTCGTCGCTGGCGACGGTCAGCACGATCTGCGCGTCGTCGCGGGGGCCCTCGCCGAGGTCGCGCAGGCAGCCGTCGCGCAGCTCGCCGTGGAAGGCGGTTCCGAGATCGGGGACGCGGCAGACGATGCGCCGGTCCGGGGCGCGCGGCGGGCGCCCCTGCGCGGCGAGCACGTCCAGCCTGGTGGCGATGGCCTGGAGTGCGGCCAGGCACTGCGACCTGTCGGCCATCGGCGGATCTGGCCTCCTTCCGGTCATTTCGGATCGTTTCAGTAATTCTCGTTCGTTTCGGTCGGTTGTGGACGTTCCCGCGAGGTGGGCTCTCCCATGGTGCCTCCCCGTACCCGCACCGCGCAGCGACGAGGTCCGGTCCGGTCATGTCCAGGGCGCCGCGGGCGCGGGCGGTCCATGAGATACGTCGCACGGGGCGCGTCACGCCGGACCGTCGCATCATCGACGGAAAGTACGGGAGGCTGACAGAGTGAGCACCGACAACCTGCCCGCCGAGATCCGGGACGCCCTGACCCGGCTGGACGCCCTCGATGTCCTGCCGACGTCCGCGCACGTGGAGGTCTTCGAGGAGATGAACCGTCGACTGGCCGACGCCCTCGCCGACCTGGACGGCTCCGGCTCCACCGCCGTGCCGGCCGCTGGTGCTGGCGGGCCGCGGCCCGGGCCCGGCGCGGCCCGCCCGACCCGCTGAGCCGGGCGGGAAGATGGCGTCCCGGCGCGTACGTCTGGACAGCGAGCTGGTCCGGCGCGGTCTGGCGCGCTCCCGAGAACAGGCCGTCGACGCGATCAGCGCCGGACGGGTGCTGGTCGGCGGTATACCGGCGACGAAGGCGGCGACGGTCGTCGACGGTTCGACCTCGATTGCCCTGGCCGCCGGGGACGACCCCGGCTGGGCATCCCGCGGCGCGCACAAGCTCCTCGGCGCCTTCGCGGCGTTCGGCGTTCCCCCGTTGCCGGGGGCCACGGAACCCGACGGCGACACCGCCGAGCCGACCGCCGAGCCGGAGGAACGCGGGCAGGTGAGGCTTTCCGTGGCCGGGCGGCGCTGTCTCGACGTCGGCGCCTCCACCGGCGGATTCACGGACGTGTTGCTGCGCCATGGCGCCGCGTCCGTCGTCGCGGTCGATGTCGGATATGGCCAGTTGCTGTGGCGGTTGCGGTCGGATCCGCGGGTGCGGGTACTGGACCGGGTCAACGCCCGCGCACTGACCCCGGAGGAGGTCGGCGATCCCGCCGAGCTGGTCGTCGGCGACCTGTCGTTCATCTCGCTGGCGCTGGTGCTGCCGGCGCTGCGTGCCTGCGCGGCGCCGGACGCCGATTTCGTGCTGCTGGTCAAGCCGCAGTTCGAGGTCGGCCGGGAGCGGCTGGGCGCCGGCGGTGTCGTCCGTGACCCGGCCCTGCACGCGCAGACCGTGCGCGACGTCGCCGCTTCGGCGGCCGTGCTGGGCCTTGGCACGCGGGGGGTGACGGCGAGTCCGCTGCCGGGTCCGGCAGGAAACGTCGAGTACCTGCTGTGGCTCGCCGCGGGCGCGCCGCCCCTCGACGAGGCCGCGCTCGCCCGGGCGATCGAGGACGGCCCGGCGGGTTCGAGGGACGGCGCGGGCGCCGCGGCCGCCCCCGGGCATCGTGCCGGCCGGTCGAGGTGACGGGCATGACACGGGAGATCCTTGTCGTCACCCATCCGCGCCGATCGGTGGTGCGCGAGAGCGCGCGGCGCGTGCTCGAGGGTCTGGCCGCCGCGGGAATCGCACCGCGGGTGCTGCGCGACGAGGCCGACATGCTTGAGCTCACCGGCGCCACCGTCGTCACGAACGATGACGACGCGGCGGTCGGGGTGGAGCTGGTGATGGTCCTCGGCGGGGACGGCAGCCTGCTGCGGGGCGCCGAGTTCGCGCGCACCGCCGACGTCCCGCTGCTCGGCGTCAACCTCGGGCATGTCGGATTTCTGGCCGAGGCCGAGCCGGACGCGCTGGAATCCACCATCGACCACGTTGTCCGCAAGGACTACACGGTGGAGGATCGGATGACCGTGGACGTGACGGTCCGCCGCCGCGGTGAGATCACCTACACCGGGTGGGCACTCAACGAGATGTCGCTGGAGAAGGCCGAGCGGGCCCGGATGCTCGAGTGTGTCCTGGAGATCGATGGCCGACCGCTGTCCCGGTGGGGGTGCGACGGCGTGATCTGCTCGACGCCCACGGGGTCGACGGCCTACGCGTTCTCCGCTGGCGGGCCGGTGATGTGGCCGGGGGTGGAGGCCCTGCTCGTCGCGCCCATCAGCGCGCACGCCCTGTTCGCCCGGCCACTGGTGCTCGCCCCGAGCTCGACCGTCGCCGTGGAGGTCGTGGAGCCCGTGCCGGGGATCCTGTACTGCGATGGCCGGCGGCTCGCCGAGGTGCCGCCCGAGTCGCGGGTGGAAGCGGCTCGGGGCGCCCGCCCGGTCCGGCTCGCGGTGGTGCGCCCGCTGCCGTTCACCGACCGGCTCGTCGCCAAGTTCGGCCTGCCGGTCGCGGGATGGCGGGGACGCAACGGGCGCTGAGCCATGGCGGTGCCGCGGGTTGTCGGGTCGGACGATGTCGGGGAATGGTGTGGTGCGGCTAGAGTTCGGGGCGTGCTCGAGGAGATTCGCATCCGCGGCCTCGGGGTCATCGACGACGCTGCCCTCGACCTCGCGGCCGGCCTCACCGTGGTCAGCGGCGAGACCGGCGCCGGCAAGACCATGATCGTGCAGGGGCTCGGCCTGCTCACGGGGGGCCGGGCCGACTACGGCCTTGTCCGGCCAGGCGTCGAGCGGGCGTTCGTCGAGGGGCGGCTGGTCATCCCGGCCGACTCCGCGGTCGCCGCCCGGGTCCGCGACGTCGGCGGTGACCTCGACGACGACCCTGGCGGCGCCGTGCTGGTCGTGGGCCGGACACTGACATCCGAGGGACGTTCCCGCGCGCAGGTGGCGGGCCGTTCGGTACCGGCGAGCGTGCTTGGGGAGATCGCCGAGGAGCTCATCGCGGTGCACGGCCAGTCCGAGGCGCAGCGGCTGCTGCGCCCGTCCACCCAACGGATGGCGCTGGACCGCTTCGCCGGCGACGCGGTCGCCGAGCCGCTGGCCCGTTACGGCGTCGTCCACGCCGACCTGCACCGGGTCAGCCGGGCACTCGCGGAGATCACCGAGCGTTCGCGAGAGCGCGAGCAGGAGGCCGAGCTGCTGCGCCTCGGCCTCGCCGAGGTGGAGCGGGTGGAGCCCTCCGCGGGTGAGGACGTCGCTCTCGATGCCGAGCTGTCCCGGCTGGAACATGCCGAGACCCTGGTCCGCGCCGCGCGCACGGCGCACGCGGCGCTGATGAGCGACCCGGCGTCCGGGTCCGACGACCCCGGCGCCGGCGATCTCGTCTCCGCCGCGCGTCGGGTGATCGCCGGCGACTCCGATCTCGACGCCGAACTCGCCGCGCTCGGTGCCCGACTCACCGAGGTCGGGATGCTCCTGACCGATGTCGCGGCCGACCTCGCCTCCTACGCCGAGGGTATCGACGCCGACCCTGTCCGCCTCGCCGACGCGCAGGAGCGCAAGGCCGCGCTGACGGCGCTCACCCGCGCGCACGGCACCGACATCGACGGCGTGCTGGCCTGGGCCGACCAGGCCGGCCGCCGCCTGCTCGAGATCGACGGCGCCGGCGACAGCGCCGAGACGCTCACCGCGCGCCGCGACGAGCTGACGGTCGAGCTCGCCCGGCTCGCCGCCGCGGTCAGCGCCGCCCGCACCGCGGCGGCGGAGCGCTTCGGCGCCGCGGTCGCCGCGGAGCTTGCCGGCCTCGCGATGCCCCGCGCCCGCGTGCAGGCCGCCGTCACCCAGCGGGACGACCCGGCCGGGCTGCCTGTCGGCGAGCGGGTCCTCGCCTTCGGCCCGTCCGGCGTCGACGAGGTGGAGCTGCGGCTCATTCCCCATCCCGGTGCTCCGGCGAGGCCCGTGCAGAAAGGTGCCTCCGGCGGTGAGCTGTCGCGGGTGATGCTCGCGATCGAGGTGGTCCTCGCCGCCGCCGACACCGGCTCGACCATGGTCTTCGACGAGGTCGACGCCGGCGTCGGCGGTCGCGCCGCCGTCGAGATCGGCCGCCGCCTGGCCCGGCTCGCCCGGACCCACCAGGTCATCTGCATCACCCACCTGCCGCAGGTCGCCGCGTTCGCCGACCGCCACCTCGTCGTGCACAAGGCTGACGACGGCTCGGTGACCCGCAGCGGCGTGATCACACTCGACGATGCCGGTCGGGTCCGCGAGCTGTCCCGCATGCTCGCGGGGCAGGAGGACAGCACACTCGCCCGCGGTCACGCCGAGGAGCTGCTGGCCGCGGCCGCGGCCGACAAGTCCCGTCCGTAGCCGCGTGCGGCTGGCGGCCAGGACGCCGGCCAGCGGGCGGATCACCAGCCAGAAGCGGGTCGCCAGCAGGATCACCGGGCTGATCTTCATACCGCGACGTTAGGCGGGTCGCCCGCTGTTGTCGAACGCGTGTTCCCATCCTGTGGATAACCGTGGTCATGGGTGTCAGGGCTGGTGATCGTCGTGTGGTCAGGGTGGCGTGGGCGATGGGTTCAGCCGGGCGTCGAGTGGACCGGCGCACTGCAGGTGGTGGATGGAGCCGTGGACCTCGGCGGCAGTCCCGAGTCCGTGCCCATCCCGGCCCCGGCACACACCAGCAGGGCCCCGGCGCCCGCGAGCAGCGTCGCCGCCCCATCGAGAGACTCCTCGGCCGTGGCCGTGGCCGTGGCCGCGACCGCCGCCCGGGCCTGGGCCAGGGCCGGTCACGATGTCCGGGCCTGCGGGACGGTGGTTTCCGAGCGGAGGATGACGAGGTGCTGGGTCGCGCGGGTCATCGCGACGTAGCGGTCGACCACACCCGCGACGCCGGGACCGAAGGACTCGGGATCGACGAGGACGACCAGGTCGAACTCGAGCCCCTTCGACAGGTCCGGGGTCAGACACCGGACGCGAGGCCGCTGCGGGAACGTGGCCTGGAACGCGGAGTCGCCGATCACGCAGACGGTTCCCTCCGGGTGGTCGGCCAGCCATGTGTCGAGGGTCGGCGCCAGCTCCGATACCGACCCGTACGCGACGGGGACGCCGGTGCCGCGGATGGAGGTCGGCACGTTGGCGTCCGGGAGGGCCGCCCGGATGACCGGCTCGGCCTGCTCCATGACCTCGCGGGGCGTCCGGTAGTTGATGGTCAGGGCGGCGAGGGTCACCCGGTCGAGTCCGATCCGCTCGAGTCGCTCCCGCCACGACTCCGGGAAGCCGCGCCTGGCCTGGGCACGATCCCCGACGATCGTGAAGCTCCGCGACGGGCAGCGAAGGAGCAGCATCTGCCACTGCGCGTCGGTCAGCTCCTGGGCCTCGTCGACGACGATGTGCGCGAACGGGCCGGCGAGCAGATCCGCGTCGGTGCCCGGCGACGCGGCCTCGTCGACCAGGGCGTCGCGCAGATCCCGTCCGTGCAGCATCGTGATCGCCCCCTCGCCGTCGTCGTCGGCCGCGAGCAGGTTGTCGACGACTCTGGTCATGTGGTCGCGTTCGGCGGCGAGCGCGGCGTCGCGCCGGCGCCTGCGCCGGGCGGCCCGCGGGTCACCCAGGCGCTGGCGGGCCGCGTCCAGCAGCGGCAGGTCGGCCTCCGTCCAGGCGTGCGTGTGCGGGCGGCGCAACACGCGCGCCTCCTCGGGGCTCAGCCAGGGCGCGCACCTGCGTAGATAGGCGGGAACCGACCACAGGTCGGCGACGAGATCCGCCGCCTCGATCATCGGCCAGGCCCTGTTCAGGGCCGTGATCAGCTGCCGGTTGCGCCGCAGGGACCGGTGGACCTCGTCCGCCGGGACGCCGTCGGCCTCGGTCGCATCACCGAGCCTGTCCGCGAGGATCATGATCAGTTCGTCGAGGATCTGGCCACGTGCCTCGTTGTGGGGGGTGCCGGGATCCGGTGCGCCGAACGCCTCGGCCCAGTCGTCGACGCTGAGCCGAAGATCGGACCAGTCAGTGGTGACCGTCATACCTTCGCCCGGCGGCTCCTCGTAGAACAGTACGGCCGCCTCGATCGCGCGCACCAGGTCCGCGGACGACTTCAGGCGGGCCACCTCCGCGTCGGGCTCCGGCACCGCCGTCGCCCCTTCGGCGACGAGGTCGCGCAGGGTACAGGTCCGCACGCTCTCCTCGCCGAGACTCGGCAGGACGTCCGCGACGTAGGCCAGGTACGGCTGATGCGGGCCGACGACCAGCACGCCGCCCCGACGGGGGCCGAGACGGGGGTCGGCGTGCAGCAGATACGCCGCGCGGTGCAGCGCGACGACCGTCTTGCCGGTGCCCGGGCCGCCGTCGACGACGAGCGCGCCGTCGGAGCCCGCGCGGATGATGGCGTCCTGGTCGGCCTGGATGGTCCCGAGTACGTCGCGCATCCGGGACGACCGGCTGGAGCCGAGGCTCGCGATGAACGCGGACTGGTCGTCGAGCGCGGCGTGTCCGTCGAATCCGTCCGGGGTGAACACCTCGTCCCAGTAGTCGCTGATCCGTCCGCGGGTCCAGCGGTAGCGGCGGCGGCTGGCCAGGCCCATCGGCCGGGCGTGCGTGGCGCCGAAGAACGGCTCCGCGGCCGGCGCCCGCCAGTCGAGCAGCAGTCGGTGGCCGTCGCTGTCGGTGAGACCGAGCCGTCCGATGTACACCGGCTCGGGGCGCTCGGAGTGGACGATGCGTCCCAGGCACAGGTCCAGGCCGAACCGGCGCAGGGCGCGCAGGCGGGCGGTCAGCCGATGGATCTCGAGATCGCGTTCCAACGCCTGCTGGCCGGCGCCGCCGGGTGCCCGGCGCACCACGTCGAGACGGTCGGACAGGTCGGCGATCGACTGCGCCAGGGTCCTCGCGAGGGCGGCGAAATACCGCTCGTCGTCGGCGATCAGCCCCGGGTCGGCCTTGGCGGCCAGCTGGGCGGGAAGGCGGAACGCGCTGGTGGTGAGATGGTTCACACGCACATCCTGGTGCGCCCGCGGCGCGGTGCGAGGCCCGCGCGGGACCCATATGTCGACGGCGACACGTGCACGTGGTGACTCCTGTTCCGCTGGCGACGACTCTGGTTGGCGATTCTGCGGCATGCCCCGGGTCTTGCCGCAAGCCCCAGGGTGCGCTATAAATTAGAAGCGGCGGGGAGCCAGATTTGGCCTGCCCCGGGATCCCACCGCTCCTGTGATCTTTTCTCCGGCGCTTCCTGTTGATGTCGTCTGTCGCGATCGGCTTCGTGATCATGTGGCGATGCTGTCGGAAGGTCCAGCCGTGCCTGGGTGGAAGCCCTGACGGCGACGCCGGTCGACGCCGACTCCCATCCTTCTCGTCGCGGGTGTGGTCGTGTCTCACCGCCATGTGGTGACGCTCGCGAATGTTTGAGGTCGTGTTCGTCGGCTCCGGCGGAGCGCCGCCAGTGGGCGTCATTGTCAGCGGCGATTCGGCGCGCTACTATCGAACATGTATTCGAGTCAGGAAGTGCGTGGCAGGGCGGTCGATGATGCGCGGTGCGAATGCCGTCGGCCGCGCCGAAGCTCCGACAGGAGAACGTGATGCTTTCGTATTCTGGGCGCCGGTGGGTAGGCTCGATGTATCCGGACATTTGTCGCGATGATGGGAAGGGCGAGCGGTCACCCGGCGCGGCCCGAACGGTGTCGTGGCCCGGCGGCGGTGGTGCCGGTGCTGATCGACAGGTGGTCGTCCGGTCCGTTGCGCGTGGCCGTCCGCATGGTGTCCAGACTCCCGGGCTGGCCTCGGGGAGTCGGCGAACCGACGATCGGACGGCAACGGACCACTCGGAAGCTGTTACCGTGAAGACCCGTGGAGGCGTCGGGTCCGGACCGGCGGCGTGACCACGGGAGTTTCGCGTGGGCCAGGTGCATGTCACCAAGCACATCTTCGTCACCGGCGGGGTTGCGTCGAGTCTCGGCAAGGGACTGACCGCCTCCAGCCTCGGTCGACTGCTCAAGGCGCGTGGTCTGCGTGTCACGATGCAGAAGCTCGACCCGTACCTCAATGTCGACCCGGGCACGATGAACCCGTTCCAGCACGGTGAGGTGTTCGTCACCGACGACGGGGCCGAGACCGACCTGGACATCGGTCACTACGAGCGGTTCCTCGACGTCAACCTCGACGCGAGCGCGAACGTGACGACCGGCCAGGTGTACTCGGCGGTCATCGCCCGCGAGCGCCGCGGCGACTACCTCGGCCAGACGGTCCAGGTCGTCCCGCACATCACCGACGAGATCAAGGATCGGATCCGCCGGCTCGCGGGCGACCACGTCGACGTCGTCATCACCGAGGTCGGTGGCACGGTCGGTGACATCGAGTCGCTGCCCTACCTGGAGGCGATCCGCCAGGTCCGCCACGAGGTCGGCAGGGACAACGCGCTGACCGTGCACGTCAGCCTGGTGCCGTATCTGGCGCCGTCCGGCGAGCTGAAGACCAAGCCGACGCAGCACTCCGTCGCCGCGCTGCGCAGCATCGGCCTGCAGCCCGACGCGGTGGTCTGCCGCTCCGACCGGCCGCTGCCGGACTCGCTGAAGAAGAAGATCGCGATGATGTGTGACGTCGACGACGAGGCCGTCGTCGGCGCGCCCGACGCGAGTTCGATCTACGACATCCCCCGGGTGCTGCACCGGGAGGGGCTCGACGCCTACGTGGTGCGCCGGCTCGGGCTGTCGTTCCGCGACGTCGACTGGACGGAGTGGGACACGCTGCTGCGCCGGGTTCACCAGCCGGCGAACACGGCGACCATCGGCATCGTCGGCAAGTACGTCGACCTGCCCGACGCGTACCTGTCGGTCACCGAGGCGCTGCGGGCCGGCGCGTTCGCCACGGACACCCGGGTCGAGCTGCGCTGGATCACCTCCGACGAGTGCGCCTCGCCGGAGCGGGCCGCGGCGCTGCTCGACGGCGTCGACGGGATCATCGTCCCAGGCGGGTTCGGGGTGCGGGGCATCGAGGGCAAGCTGTCGGCGCTGCGCCACGCCCGCGAGAGCCGGATCCCGACGCTCGGGATCTGCCTCGGCCTGCAGTGCATGGTCATCGAGGCGGCGCGGGACCTCGCCGGACTCGCCGGCGCGAACTCCACCGAGTTCGAGCCCGACACCCCCCATCCGGTGATCTCCACGATGGCCGATCAGCACGAGGTCGTCGCCGGCACCCGGGACATGGGCGGGACGATGCGCCTCGGCCTCTACACCTGCGCGCTCGGCCCGGGCACGGTCGCCCGGCGCGAGTACAACGCGCCGGAGGTCGCCGAGCGCCACCGGCATCGGTACGAGGTCAACAACGACTACCGCGACCGGCTCGCCGCCGCCGGCCTGGTGTTCTCCGGCACCTCGCCGGACGGCCGCCTCGTCGAGGTGGTGGAGCTGCCGGCGGACGTGCATCCCTACTACGTCGGTACCCAGGCGCATCCGGAGTTCCGCTCCCGGCCGACGCGGGCCCATCCGCTGTTCCGCGGCCTGGTCGCGGCCGCGCTCGTCCACGCCGACCGGCGACGCGGTGTGCTGCCGGTCGACCTGTCCGACGCGAGCACGGTCGCGGACGACACCCGCGGGGACGGCGGCGACGGGCACACCGTCGACCATGAGGCCGTGAGCGACGGCGCCAGGGCCGGCGGCAAGGCGCCGAAGAGCGCGCGGGGCAGGAACGGCTCCGCGGCCGGCGGAACGAGGGACGAGGCCCACCCGGGGCCGACCGCCAACGGCACCGCGGCCCTGGTGTCGCCGTGACCGCCGCGGGGCACCGCTACGAGGTCACCGAAAGTACGCTCGGCTACCAGGGGCGGATCATCGCCGTGCGGCGGGATCTCGTCCGCATGCCGGACGGTGACGTCTCCCAGCGCGACGTCGTGGTGCACCCGGGGGCGGTCGGCGTGGTGGCGCTCGACGACGCCGGCCAGGTCGTCCTCGTGCACCAGTACCGCCATCCCGTCGGCGGGCCGCTGTGGGAGCTGCCCGCCGGCCTCCTCGACGTGCCCGGAGAACCGGCGTCCGTCGCCGCCGCCCGCGAGCTCGCCGAGGAGGCGGCTCTGCGCGCCGGCCGGTATGACCTGCTCGTCGACGTGTGGTCGTCGCCTGGCATGACCAACGAGGCCTACCGCGTGTTCCTCGCCCGCGACCTGAGTGAGATCCCCGCGGCCGAACGTTACGTTCCGGAGCACGAGGAGGCCGAGATGAGTGTCGCCCGGTTCGACCTCGACGAGGCCGTGGCGCGGGTGCTGCGCGGCGAGATCACCAACGCGATGGCGGTCGTCGGCCTGCTCGCGGCCGCCCGCGCCCGTGCCGACGACTTCGCCGGGCTGCGCCCGCTCGACGCCCCCTGGCCGGGCCGACCCGCTCACAACGGCTGAGCCGCGGCCCACGAGCCGGGCCCACGACAGCCGGGGCCGCCGGGCCTCCGTCAACCAATGACCCGGGCAGCCGGGCGGCCGGGCAGCCGGGCAGCCGGTGAGCTGGTCAGTCGTTGTGGACGAGGACGCCGGATGCCTCGTTGACGACGAGGGGCTGCGCGGCGGCCAGGTTCACCGCCTCGAGCGGGAACGCCTGCGCGACGCCCGGCAGTGTGAACGTGCCGTTCCAGGTGACCGTGAGCGTCACCTGGAACTGGCCCGGCCGTGCGTAGCCGTGGGTGACGTACGCGTCCGGATGGTCCCGCGGGGAGATCGCCGCATCGTACGGACGGCCCGGCGCGTCCGGACCGGTGGAGCCGTCACCGAAGTCCCAGTGGTAGTGGGGCACCGCGCTGATGGTCGCCACGACCGGCTGGTCGACGTTGAACGTGTAGGACGGCGGCGTCGGCGAGTACAGGATCGTGGCCAGGTTGGCGATACTGCGCCCGGACGGCGCGATGACGATCGAGGGCTTCGGCAGCAGCCTGTCCCGCAGGTAGGCGGCCAACTCGGCCTGCACCTGGGCGAGGGGGATGCCGGCCGCGTCGGGCAGCAGGTAGTTGTTGCATCCCGCCATCGTCTGGTCGAACTGGGCACGCTGCTCGGGGGTCATCGCCGGGTCGGGGCCGACGAGCTCGTACAGGTCGCAGACGGCGGCGGGGTCGTCCGGGCAGTTCTGCCCGCAGGAGGCCGCCCGGCCGCCGCTGCGGCCGGTGGCGCCCACGGGAACGCGCGCCAGCATCCCGTTGCGGTACTCGTACTGGTAGCCGTCGGCGGTGGCGCGGGTGTCGCAGCTGCCCCAGAGCACGCCCGCGCACGGCACGACGGTCCGGCCGTCGGGCGCCGCCGCCGCGGGGCGCGCCCCGCCGAGGCTCGCCAGGCCGAGGACGCCGACGAGCAGGATCGCGGCGGTGAGGACGGAGCCGAGCCGCCGTGCGGACGCGCTCATGCCGGCGCCGGGGCGTAGCGCAGGGTCTGGACCCGCCAGCCCCGCTGGGTGAGGGCGAGCTCGGCCGTGGCGGCCCGGGTGGGCACGCCCGGGGCGTCGCCGACGTGGCGCCCGGCGGCGTCGAGCAGGCCGACCGTGGTTGTCCGCAGGGTGAAGGTCACGGTGGCGACGAGGCCGACGCGGGGCTGCGCGGACACATCGGCGAGCCCGTAGGCGGGACCGTCGGCGTGCAGCCCGCGCTGCTGCAGGGAGCGGCTCACGCCGACGTCCAGGGCGCAGGTCTGGCAGCCGGCGAGTGCCGTCGCGCTGATCGCGGCGAGCCGGCCGCCTCGGGTGGCGTCGTTGATCTCACGGAAGTAGGCCTCGACGGTCGTGCGGGCGGCGGCCGGGGAGTCGTCCGCGCCGGGCACGCCGGCTTCGCCGGTGGCCGTCGCATCGCCGCCGGACGTGCCGGGACGAGCGGGCAGCGGGGCGCCGCCGGCGCTGCCGCCGGAATCATCGCAGCCGGCGAGCACGCCCATCCCAGCCAGCATGGCGAGCCCAGCCAGCAGAGCGAGCCTGACCAGCAGGGCGAGCCTGACCAGCAGGGCGCGGCCCGGCGGGCCCGCGGGCCGTGCGGGGAGGCGTGACGATCCGGTGTCCGTCCGCCCGGTGTCCGTCCGCCCGGTGTCCGTCCGCCCGGTGTCCGTCCGCCCGGTGTCCGTCCGCACAGGTCGCCAGAATAGCCATGAAAACGCGGCATGTGGATAGGGAGCCACCGACAACGGTGGGCAGGTCCTACTATTCGTTTGATGATGGAAGTGACCGGCGGCGGCGAGGCCTTCCGGATGCGCTCCTCCGGCGACGGGGGAGCGGACGGCGAGCCGGCCGGGCCGGCGGACACCCCGTGCCCGCCGGCGAACGTCGTCGCTCGCTATCTCCATCACCTCGAGGGCGAACGCGGACTCGCCCACAACTCGGTCCTCGCCTACCGTCGGGATCTTCGCCGCTACCTCGACCATCTGTCGGCGCACGGCCTGTGCTCGTTGGACGCGGTGGGCGAGGCGGAGGTTGCCGGTTTCGCCGCGGCGCTGCGTTCGGGTGACGACACGCACCAGCCGCTGGCCGCGGCCTCGGTGGCGCGCATGCTCGTGGCGGTGCGCTCGCTGCACCGCTTCGCCGCCGACGAGGGTGACGTCAGCGAGGACGTGTCGCGGCCGGTGCGCCCGCCCGCGCCGCCGCGCAGGCTGCCGAAGGCGCTCACCGTCGACCAGGTCGGCGCCGTGCTGGCGGCGGCGATCGCCGGGCCGGTGGCCTCGGCGGAGGCGGACGTGACGGAGGTCGCGCGCCGGCTGCGGGCCAGTGCGCTGCTGGAGCTGCTCTACGGCACCGGGGCGCGCATCTCCGAGGCCGTCGGGCTCGACGTGGACGACCTGGATCTGGACGGCGCCGCCGTCCGCCTGCACGGCAAGGGCGGGCGGGACCGGGTCGTCCCACTGGGCCGCTGCGCGGTCGAGGCGATCACGGACTACCTGCGGGCCGGTCGGCCGGCGCTCGCGGGGCCCCGCTCGGGGGCGGCGGTCTTCCTGTCGCGCCGCGGCAACCGGTTGTCCCGGCAGAGCGCCTGGACGGTGCTGCGCACGGCCGCCGCCGCGGCCGGCGTCGAGGGGGTGTCGCCGCACGTGCTGCGGCACTCGTTCGCCACTCACCTGCTCGATGGCGGGGCGGACGTTCGGGTGGTCCAGGAGCTGCTGGGCCACGCGTCCGTGAGCACGACCCAGATCTACACGCTGGTGACCGTCGACCGCCTGCGGGAGGTGTATGCGACGTCACACCCGCGCGCGCTCACCGCGCGGCCACCCGCGGCGCCGACACCGGGCGGCGGCTGGATCCCCGGCGCCCGGGCAGCGAGCGGGGACCATACCCGCCTGACGGAGTCATTCCCTCTGCGCTGAAGCCGGCGGCGACCGCCGGCGGGTCCGCTCAGGACGGTGTGTACGGCCCGAGGCTCGGCATGCCGTTGGACGGCGCCGACGTCGGCACTCCGCCGACTCCGCCGACTGCCTGCGTGCTGCGCTCGGCCAGTGTCTCGCCCACCTTGCGGGCGATCGCCTCCATCAGGCGCAGCGCCTGCGGCAGCGACAGGTTCAGCACCACTTCGCTGTCGTTCGTCATCGCGAAGCGAACCGATACGTCCGCCATTGCTCGACCTCTCTCGCCTGACTCGGAAGATCTGCTCGATGCGTGTGAAACCGAACGGTACGGCCCATCTGCGACCAATGCACGGCCGGGGTTGCCGGACGCACCCGAGGTCTCGCTGGACGTACTCGATCGCTCACCTATGGTCGCTGCCCATGGGCTGTAGCTGTCTGTCACGTGCGCTGCTCCTCTGCCGGTAGCGACGTGTGTGGGATCCCGCCGACCCGGTCGGAGGCGTGCCCGGCCGGAGGTGGATCAGTCGGACACGTAGCTGTCCCGTTGTTCATGCATAGTCCCTCATTGCCCTCGGCTGTCCGCGAGGGGGTAGGTGCATGGTGGGTCGTCACGCCAGAGGGTGAACAGCCCGGCTCCCACCGTCCGGGCCCCGTATGAGGTCAGATGTACGCGCGGTCACCGGATCGGGCGCCATGGCGTCGGGTCGGGCAGGATGACGGGGTGACCGCGACACAGCACGTCCCGCCGGACGTCCCCGCCCTGACGATTGGCATCCTCGGTGGTTCCGGGCCGCAGGGGGGAGGGCTCGGCCTGCGCCTGGCGGCAGCCGGGCATCTCGTGCTGATCGGTTCCCGGTCCACCGAGCGTGGCCAGGAGGCCGCCGCCAAGCTCGCCGGGCCCGGCAGACGCATCGAGGGCGCCGACAACGCCACGGTCGCGGAGCGCGCCGACGTGATCATCGTCGCCGTGCCGTGGGAGGGCCACCGGGAGACCCTCGAGGCGCTGCGCGCCCCCCTGGCCGGGAAGATCGTCATCGACTGCGTGAACCCCATGGGCTTCGACAAGGGCGGCGCGTTCGGCCTGCAGGTACCCGAGGGCAGCGCCGCCCAGCAGGCCGCGGCGGTCCTGACGGACAGCACGGTCGTGGCCGCCTTCCACCACGTCTCGGCGGTACTGCTGGCCGACGAGTCGGTCGAGACCATCGACACCGACGTGCTCGTGCTCGGCGACGACCGGGCCGCCACCGACCTGGTCGCGGCGCTGGCCGAGCGGATTCCCGGCATGCGCGGCATCTACGCCGGCAAGCTGCGCAACGCCGGCCAGGTCGAGGCGTTGACCGCCAACCTGATCTCGATCAACCGCCGGTACAAGGCGCACGCCGGGCTACGTGTCACCGACGTGTGACCGGTACGGCATGTCACGGGACGACCTGGGGCTGCTCGTGGCGGTCCCCGCACGGGTGGAACGGGTCGTCTCGCTTGTGCCCAGCCTGACCGAGTCGGTCGAGGCGACCGCCCCCGGGCTGCTCGTGGGCGCCACCCGCTGGTGCACCCACCCGCCGGACCTCGCCCTCGCCCGGGTGGGCGGCACCAAGAACCCGGACCTCGACGCGATCGTCGCGCTCGAGCCCGACGTGGTGTGCGCGAACGCCGAGGAGAACCGGGCGGCCGACCTCGACGCCCTGCGCGCCGCGGGGCTCGCGGTGTGGGTGACCGCCCCCGTGACCGTCCCCCAGGCGCTCACCAGCCTGGACCGGATGCTCCGGCTGGCCTGCCGCCGCCCGCGGCCCCGCTGGCTGGACGAGGCCCAGGCCGTGTGGGCCTCGGCGGCACCTCCCGGCCCGCGGCGGCGTGCCCTGGTGCCGATCTGGCGCCGCCCGTGGATGGCCGTCGGCCGGGACACGTTCACCGGCGACGTGCTGCGCCGCCTCGGCGTGGACAACGTGCTCGCCGACTCGCCCGCGCGCTATCCGCGCTTCGACCCGGCGGATGTCGCGCCGCACGACCTGGTGGTGCTGCCCGACGAGCCGTACGCCTTCGGCCCGGATGACGGGCCGGAGGCGTTCCACGCGCCGGCGGTGTGCGTCAGCGGGCGCCTGCTGACCTGGTACGGACCGTCGCTGGTGACGGCCCGGGGGCAGTTGGCGGCGGCGCTGGCCCAGGTGTGAGATCGGCCGGCACGGCCGTGCCGGATGCTCGGGCTGGCCCCTCGTGGCCTTCGTGGCCTTCGTGGCCTTCGTGGCCTTCGTGGCCTTCGTGGCCTTCGTGGCCCGAGGGGTCAGCCGGTCATCCGATCAGTCGCCGAGCTCGAGTCAGTAGCTGTGCTCGACCGTCGGGTAGTGGCCGTCGCGCACCTCGTCGCGGTAGGCGCGAGCCGCGGTACCGAGGGCGGTGCGCAGGTCGGCGAAGCGGCGCACGAAGCGGGGCGTGCGACCGCCGCTGAGCCCGGCCATGTCCTGCCAGACCAGCACCTGGGCATCGCAGTCCACGCCGGCGCCGATCCCGACCGTGGCGATGCGCAGTTCCTTGGTGACCCGGGCGGCGAGATCCGCCGGCACCACCTCGAGCACGACGGCGAACGCTCCCGCCGCCTCGATCGCCCGCGCGTCGGCGAGAAGCACCTCGCCGGCCTCGTCACGTCCCTGGACCCGGTAGCCGCCCAGCGTGTGGATGCTCTGCGGGGTCAGGCCCAGATGCCCGATGACCGGGATACCCGCGCCGGTCAGCGCCTCGACCGCGGGGGCGACCCGCGCGCCGCCCTCCAGCTTCACCGCGTGCGCGCCAGCCTCCTTGAGGAAGCGGGTGGCCGTCTCCAGAGCCTGGACGGGCCCGGCCTGGTAGGAGCCGAAGGGCAGGTCGGCGACGACCATCGCGTGCGGCGCGCCGCGCACCACCGCGCGGACCAGCGGGATCAGTTCGTCGACCGTGACCGGCACGGTGGTGTCGTAGCCGTAGACGACATTGGCGGCCGAGTCGCCGACCAACAGGACGGGGATCTCGGCGTCGTCGAACACCGAGGCGGTGGTGAAGTCGTAGGCGGTGAGCATCGCCCACTTCTCACCCCGGCTCTTCGCGGCGGCGACGTCACGGACGGTGAATCGCGAGCGGCGCGGCTGGCGGGGTTCGGCCGGCGCGCCGTACAGCGTCGCCGCCGCGTCCGCGGGAGCCGTCGGGTGGGATGGGGCCGATGTCTCGGGGGAGTTGGTGCCTGACGACGTCATGAGCACTCCTGAGGGGTCCGTCCGGGCGCTGGGCGTCCCGGCGTGCTGTCCATGCTGCCACCGTGGCGCCACCCATGCCGGGCCGCGCCGTGGGCCCGCTGCGGCCGCGCGACCTGGCGGATGGACCCCTCCCCGGGGCGACCCGATCGCCCCACCTGGGCAACCACGGGGCACGACACTCCCGCTGCCATCGACAACGGATGCGTCTGCGGCCGGAGGCACGTATGCTGATCTTGAAATGCGACAGGAACGTGCGGCGCGAACAGGTGGCGGGTGGCCAATCCATGCGGATGCACCGGCATGGCGACGGGACGGTCAGGGCGAGCGGGCGGCGCGTTCCATGACGCTCCAGGACGCGCACCCGCCGCAGCCGCGCCGGCCGTCGGATCGCGCGCCGTCCGGCGTGCGCGGATCGCGGGCGCCCGGGCGGCCCCGCGATCCCCGCTGTGACGAGGCGATCCTCGACGCGGCGCTGCGGGAGCTGGCCACGGCCGGGTTCACCCGGCTGTCGATGGAGGCCGTGGCGGCCAGCGCCGGGGTCGGCAAGGCGACGGTCTACCGGCGCTGGCCGACGAAGGACGCCCTCATCGCCGACGCGCTGGACACGCTGGCCGACGACGTCGAGGCGGTGGAGACCGGCTCGCTGCGCGACGACCTGGTGGCCTGGCTCAACGCGCTGCGCCGGCGCAACATCCAGACGCTGGCCGGGCTGATCATGCCGAAGCTGGCCGCCGAGCGGTCCGCCCACCCGGAGCTGTTCGCCGCCTACTCCCAGCGGGTAGTGGAGCCGACCCGCCGGCACGCGGCCGAGCTGCTGCGGCGCGCCGTCGCCAGCGGGGAGCTCGCCGCCGACGTCGACGTCGACCTCGTCGTGGACATGCTCGTCGGCCCGGTCGTCTACCGGCAGTACATGAGCGGCGACCGGGAGGTGAGTGGCACCCGCATCGGCCGGATCGTCGACGTGCTTCTCGACGGCATCCGCGCCCGTGACGGCGCCGCCCGCGGCGGTGCGGGCGACCCGCCGGAGGGCGACCGTCAGGATGGCGATCCGGGCGAGGACGGTCCGGTCACGGATGGCGGCGCGGGCGAGGGCGGTTTCGGGGAGGACGGCCCAGGCGAGGGCGGGCCGCGCGCGGACGGCACGGTCGACGGTGCCGGGAGAGCCGGTGTCGCGTACCGGGTGGGCGGGCCGTACACCGTCGGTGGCCCCTACCCGGTCGGCGGGTTGTACCGGGTGGGCGATCCCTACCCGGTGGGCGGGCAGAGCGGCGCGGGTCTCTCGTCCGACAACGGCCGGGACGCCGCGGGCTCGTCACCCTGAGTACAAATCCGATGGGAGTCGCGCGCGGGCACGAGTAGCATCGCGGTCGGGCCAGGAAGGCCCGCCGTGGGGCCGCCCGCCGGCTGGCGACACGCCACCCGCGGGGCGAACCCCGCGCACGCGTCCTACCGCATACAGGAGACTCTCGGTGTCCGACGTCCGCGTTACCGTCCAGCATGACCAGCGCAGTGAGTCGCGGGTGGTGCCGACCGGGACGACGGCCGCCGAACTGTTCGCCGAGGACCGTGCCGTCATCGCCGCTCTCGTCGACGACCAGCAGCGTGATCTCGCACACGTCCTGGTCGACGGCGCCGTCGTCGAGCCGATCGCCGTCGACTCGCCGGCCGGCCGCGCGATCGTGCGCCACTCCGCCGCGCACGTCGTCGCGCAGGCGGTACAGGAGCTGTTCCCGGCGGCGAAGCTCGGCATCGGCCCGCCGATCGAGAACGGCTTCTACTACGACTTCGACGTCGAGACCCCGTTCACCCCGGACGACCTGAAGGCCATCGAGAAGAAGGCCCAGGCCATCATCAAGGCCGGGCAGCGTTTCTCCCGTCGGGTCGTCACCGACGAGCAGGCGCGCGCCGAGCTCGCCGACGAGCCGTACAAGCTCGAGCTCATCGGGCTGAAGTCGAGCGCCGGTGACGACGCGGAGGCCAGTGTCGAGGTCGGCGGCGGTGAGCTGACCATCTACGACAACCTCGACGCGAAGACCGGCGAGCAGTGCTGGAAGGACCTCTGTCGCGGCCCGCACGTGCCGAGCACCCGGTCCATCCCGGCGTTCGCCGTGCTGCGCTCGGCCGCCGCCTACTGGCGGGGGAGCGAGAAGAACCCGCAGCTGCAGCGCATCTACGGCACCGCCTGGGAGTCGCGCGAGGCGCTCAAGGACTATCAGACCCGCCTGGCGGAGGCCGAGCGGCGCGACCACCGCCGCCTCGGCGCCGAGCTCGACCTGTTCTCGTTCCCGACCGAGATCGGCCCGGGTCTGTCGGTGTTCCACCCCAAGGGCGGCGCCATTCGCACCGCCATGGAGGACTATTCCCGCCGCCGGCACATCGAGGCGGGGTATTCGTTCGTGAACACCCCGCACATCACCAAGTCGGATCTGTACGAGATCTCCGGGCACCTCGACTGGTTCGCCGACGGCATGTACCCGCCCATGCAGCTCGACGGCGGCACCGACTACTACCTCAAGCCGATGAACTGCCCGATGCACATCCTGATCTACCGGTCGCGCGGCCGGTCGTACCGGGAACTGCCACTGCGGCTGTTCGAGTTCGGCACCGTCTACCGGTATGAGAAGTCCGGCGTGGTGCACGGCCTGACCCGGGTGCGCGGGCTCACCCAGGACGACGCCCATCTGTTCTGTACCCGCGAACAGCTGCCCACCGAGCTCGACAGCACACTGACCTTCGTTCTCGGCCTGCTGCGCGACTACGGCCTCGACGACTTCTACCTGGAGCTGTCGACTCGTCCCGAGGGCAAGGCCGTCGGCACCGACGAGGAATGGGCCGAGGCGACCGACCTGCTACGTGAGGCCGCGCAGAAGCAGGACCTCGAGCTCGTCATGGACCCGGGCGGCGGCGCGTTCTACGGCCCGAAGATCTCCGTGCAGGCCCGTGACGCGATCGGCCGCACCTGGCAGCTGTCCACCATCCAGGTCGACTTCCAGCTGCCGCAGCGCTTCGACCTGGAGTACCAGGCCGCCGACGGCACCCGTCAGCGCCCGTTCATGATCCACCGGGCGCTGTTCGGGACGATCGAGCGCTTCCTCGCGATCCTGCTGGAGCACTACGCCGGCGCCCTGCCGCCGTGGCTCGCCCCCGTGCAGGTCGTCGGCATCCCGATCACCGACGAGCACGTCCCTTACCTGGACGACATCGCGGCGCGCCTGGCCGCCCGCGGCATCCGGGTGGAGGTCGACGCCTCCGACGACCGGATGCAGAAGAAGATCCGCACCGCGCAGAAGCAGAAGGTCCCCTTCATGCTGCTGGCCGGCGACGACGACGTGGCCAAGGGCGCGGTCTCCTTCCGCTTCCGCGACGGCTCCCAGCGCAACGGCGTCCCCGTCGACGACGCCGTTACCGAGATCCTTGACGCCGTCGACCGCCGCCTGCAGGTCTGACCGCCGCCTGCAGGTCCGACAACGGTCCTGACTGGACGCCGCCCGCAGGGTTCACAGCGCCGTGGCGCCGGCCGTCAACCGAACCAGTGCGTGCCGGCTGCGGGCTGCCCAGTGCGGGGCGCCCAACCGCGTGGCGACCGCGACCGCCCGCTGGAAGTGGTTCACCGCGCTGGACGGCCAGCCACAGAACGCCGCCAGCTGGCCGAGTGTGTGATCGACGGGGCCGACGGCGACATGCCCGTGCACGAGCTCGGGAAGGTGACCGGCGTAGCCGGTCAGGCTGTCGTAGCAGGCGGCGGCCACGTTGCGGACGCCGAGCAGGACCGCGTTCTCGGCCCGGAAGACCATCCACAACAGCCAGTAGTAGTCCCGTCGTACGGGGATCTGGGGGGTCCAGCAGGCACGGGCCTCGGCGAGGCGGCCGGCTCCGATCAACAGGCGCGTGTAGGGCTCGGCGATGGCCTGGCCCAGCTGGTCGTAGACCGGCCGGGCCTCGTCGGCGAGCGTGCTCATCCGGGCCGCCGACCCGGATCCGCCGCGCGCATGCTCGACGCAGAAGCGCACCAGCAGGTCGAAGGTGTGGGAGTTCGGGTCGCCGACGGCCCGCAGCGCGGCCGAGATCCGAGCGTAGGCATGGTCCGCCTCGTCGAACCTGCCCGCGATCAGCGCCCGCAGAGCCTCGTACATCGCCAGGATGCCCAGGGCCAGCTCGAGCTGACCGCTCGTCGCATGCTCCACGGCTCGGTCGACGTGCCACTGCGCTCGTTCGAGTTCATGGCGGTCGAGGGCGGCCATGAACAGAATCTGGTGGCCCTGGGCCTGGTAGCCGGTCAGCCCCGCCGCGGTCGCGGTGGCGAGCTGCTCGCGGCCGACAGCCTCGAGGTCGGCACCCCCGTCCGGATCAAGGGTGGTCGCGATGTAACAGGCGTTCAGCGCGCGGCACAGCACCATCGGGTCGTCCAGCCGGCGGGCGATGGCGGTGGCCTGTGAGCTGGCCAGCTGGGTACGGTCCGGATCGCTCGCGTCGACCTCGAACGCCAGGGTGGTCAGCAGGTGGCAGCGCAGGCGGTCGTCCTGCCCTGCTGGTCCGGCCAGCGCCCGCTCCAGGCCCGCGACCAGCGCCGCATCCACCTGCTGGTAGGCGTGCGCCGTCCACAGCGCCGGGGCGTCGAAGGCCGCGTAGGCGCGTGCGATCTCACGCGGGTCGGCGGCTGCCCGCGCCGCCTCGACCGCGCGCAGCCGGGTGACCCTCGCCGCGATCACATTGCCGGCGTGCGCCTGCGCGGACACCAGGGAGCGGAGCAGGTCGAGGTGAAGCGCCTGGTTGGTCGTCCCTGGGGCGCCACTGGTGAGCTCGAGGACGGACAGGGCACGCGCCAGCAGGGCAGAGGCTTCCTGATAGGCGGCCAGCGACGCCGCGACCCGGGCGGCCCGCCCCGCGAGGATGGCCGCCGCGCGGGCGGTCGAGGGGGTGGCCGCGGCGAGAGCGTGATGTGCCAGCGTGGCAGTGTCGGCGCCAGCACGGTGAAGCACCTCGGCCGCCCGGCCGTGCAGGTGGACCCGCCGCGCCAGCGAGATCTCCTCGTAAAGCACGTCGCGGACCATCGCGTGGGTGAACCGGACCTGACCGGGGCCCGGCTCGTACACCAGGCCCGACCGGAGCGCGGCCTCCACGGCGTCGATCACCGCTGGCACCGCGGTCGGTCCGAGCTCCGCCAGCACACCGACATCGGCATCCAGACCCAGGATCGCCACCGAGCTCAGCACCGTTCTGGTCCCGGGCGTCAAGCCGGCCAGCCGAGCCCGAAGCACCTGGCGGACGCCGGCGGGGACCGTCCGGGTGGCCGCTTCGATGCCGTCGGCCCGGATGAGGCGGCCAAGCTCGGACACGAACAGCGGGTTGCCGCCGGTGCGGACGGCGATCGACTCGGCGACGTCCCCGCCGACCTCGCTTCCACTGGTGCGTTCCAGCACGGTGGCCACGTCGGCGGGCGAGAGCCCGGGCAGCTCGACCAGGTCACTGCGGGAACCGGCCAGCGCCCCCTGCGTGGCCCGCAACTCGGCGGTGATCTCCGTCGCGCGGTAGATCGCGAGGACGAGGACCGGACGTCCGATGAGCTCGGCGTGCAGGTAGCGCAGTAGCTGCAGCACCTCGCCGCGGTCCCGGTGGAGGTCGTCGAGGACGACCAGCTGTGGGCACCGCTCGATGGATCGGGCCACCAGGTCGCCGACCGCGCGAGCCGCCCAGAACAGGGCCTCGGGCACGGCGTCCGGCCCCTGGGCGTGGTGACGCGTGAGCGCGGCGAGCGGACCGCCGTCGGACGCCGCCGCGGCGGTGCCGGCCCCATCCGCCGCGGACGCGGTCAGACCCAGCAGCGTGCCCGCCACCTGCGCCCACGCCCATGCCGGCGGGGCCCCGTCGACCTCGGGGCAGCGCCCCCAGGCCACCTGCCATCCCCACTTCGCCAGGATCCGCGCGCCGGCCCGGGCGAACGTCGTCTTGCCGCCGCCGGCCTCGCCCGTCACCCACAGCACCCGCAGGCCGTTTGTGAGCGCGGCGGTCGCGGCCGCGGACAGGCTGGCCAGTTCCGGGTCCCGCCCGACGCATGCCGCCGTCTCGGGAGTGCCCTCGGCCGGGAGCTCGAACCCGCCGCGCTCACCGGCCCGGTGGTATGAGCCGGCGGCGGCGGGCTCCGTTGCCGGTTGCACCGAGCCCTGCGCCAGCAGGCCGACCAGCGTGCCGCCGGTCCGCAACGCCTGGTCACACTGGCGGGCGACACCTGGCGTGAGCGGCTTCTCGCCGTTCTCGATCTTACTGAGGTATCCCTTGCTGTAATGCGTCATCCGCGCCATCGCGGCGAGCGAGACCCCGCGCTCGGTGCGCAGCCGCCGCAGCTGGGCCCCGGCGTCCGCGTTCTGCTGCTGCGTCATGGTGTCCGGCATCCTCCGCCGGGAGACGGTGCGCCGCGCCAGCCGGATCCGCCCATGAACCGCGACGTCGCCCAGACGGTGTATGCGTCACCAGATGACCACTGATCAGGTATGTGTGACACCGATTCTGTCGAGTCATGTCCCGCCAGGGACTGGATGGTCGTAGAACGGCACTGTCGTGATGCGGACAGGGCGGCGGATCGGGACGGCCTGTCCGGCGACTCGGCCCGCTCGGGGGTTGCCCCTCCGGTGGGGTTTCCCGGGGCACCGGGCAACCGGGAAACCGTTGATCGACCAGACCGGCGTCGACAGGCTGAGTCACGGCGCTCCACTCGCGGCCGTACGCGGGCCCCGGACTCGAACCACGCGCGCCGCTTGTTCGTGACCGCCCAGCGGTCAGGACATCGTCCTCTCCGAGGAAAGGAATTCGAGCTGTGAGGTCAAGACGCTTCATGGCGGCACTGGGTGCCTTGTCGGTACTCGCCGCCCTCTTGTTGCTGAATCCGGCGAAGGCCGAGGCGGCGGTCTGCTCCCAGGCCACCATCGAGGCAACATTCAGTACTGGAACCCTGTACGTCTCGACCGAGATCGGCGGGACGGGCGACCGCCAGAACCTTCTTCGCGCCCGCGCGGGCGCCGTCGGACCGTGGGAGAAGTTCAACATCTGCTTCTACGACGGCTACGAAACGATCGCGTCGGTCGCGAACAACAGGTATGTCTCGGCGGAGAAGAACCTGACCGGGGAGTACTATCGATCGCTTCGCGCCCGGGCGACCGAGATCGGCCCCTGGGAGAAGTTCACCATCTCATGTCCTGGAACAGCTGCTCCCCGGGACTGCACGATATTCTCCCAGGCGACCCAGCGGTACGTCTCCGTCGAGAAGTCGGGCGTCTCCGGTCAGAACCAGGGGGTGCTGCGCGCGCGAGCGTCCTCGGTCGGCCCCTGGGAGATCGTGCGGATCTGGGGTGTGTCGGAGTCGTCGTCGAGACGGCTTGAACCATGAGCTGATGGAGATCGCGGGCTGCGCTCGTCGAGAGGCCCGGGAACGGGCCGGGATCGTCCCGGCGTCGCGTTTCCGGGCCTCTCGGTCGTTCGGTCATCCCTGCGCCTCCACGCCTCCACCCGCGGTCGGTGGCCACCCGGCCTCACCGGGCGGGCATGAGGTCGTCGCGGGCACGTCGTGGACGTTCGCCTGAGGACCTCCGCCTCCCTGGTCGCGGGTGGGCTGTCGGTGGGCCGCCGGCGGCGACATCGGGCCACGTTGGTGGGGTGGGGTCGCTATGGTCGGGTGAGGGGTACCACGTGGGCGGGCGGCCCGTATGGTCGAGTCCTCACCTCAGCGTGGAGGCGTCATGGACAAACAGCAGGAGTTCGTACTGCGGACTCTGGAGGAACGGGACATCCGCTTCGTGCGGCTGTGGTTCACCGACGTGCTCGGCTACCTCAAGTCCGTGGAGATCGCGCCCGCGGAGCTGGAGGGGGCGCTCGCCGAGGGCATCGGGTTCGACGGGTCGGCGATCGAGGGGTTCGCCCGGGTACACGAGGCGGACATGCTCGCCCGGCCCGATCCGTCCACGTTCCAGGTGCTGCCGTGGCGCGGGGAGCATCCGCTGACCGCGCGGATGTTCTGCGATCTGGTCATGCCGGACGGGGCGCCCGCGGCGGCCGACTCGCGCTGGGTGCTGCGCCGGGCGCTGGCCCGGGCCGCGGACGCCGGCTTCACCTTCTACACCCATCCCGAGATCGAGTTCTTCCTGCTGAAGGAGCCGCCGAAGCGCGGCGGCCCGGTGCCGCCGCCGGTCGACGAGTCGGGCTATTTCGACCTCACACCGAACGACATCAGCCACGACTTCCGCCAGCAGGCCATCAGCATGCTGGAGCGGCTCGGCATCTCGGTGGAGTTCAGCCACCACGAGGTCGCGCCCGGCCAGCAGGAGATCGACCTGCGGTACGCGGACGCCCTCACCATCGCGGACAACATCATGACGTTCCGCCAGGTGGTGAAGGAGGTGGCGCTGCGGCAGGGGATCTACGCGACCTTCATGCCGAAACCGTTCGGGGACCAGGCCGGTTCCGGCATGCACACGCACCTGAGCCTGTTCGAGGGCGACCGCAACGCCTTCCACGACCCGACCGACGAATACCAGCTCTCGAAGGTCGCGAAGGCGTTCATCGCCGGACTGCTCGTGCATGCCGCCGAGATCACCGCCGTCACCAACCAGTGGGTGAACTCGTACAAGCGCCTCATCGGCGACCAGCGGCTCGGTGAACTGCTGGAGGCTCCGGCGTTCGTGTGCTGGGGGCACAACAACCGCTCGGCGCTGGTCCGAGTTCCCCTCTACAAGCTGCACAAGTCCCAGGCCACCCGGGTCGAGTTCCGGCTGCCGGACAGCGCGTGCAACCCGTACCTCACCTTCGCGCTGGTGCTCGCCGCGGGCCTGCGCGGCGTCCAGCACGGTTACGAGCTGCCGCCGCCGTCGACCGACGACGTGTGGACGCTCACCGACGAGCAGCGCCGCGAGCGCGGCATCACCGCCCTGCCGGGCTCGCTGGCCGACGCGATCACCGTGATGGAGCGCTCGACGCTGGTCCGCGAGACCCTCGGTGACGAGCTGTTCGAGTTCTTCCTGCGCAACAAGCGGGCCGAGTGGCAGGACTACCGGCGGCAGGTCACCCCGTTCGAGGTCGACCGGTACCTGCCGGTGTTGTGAGCGTGCCGCGATGCGCGCTGTCGACCTCTGGAGCGTGATGGACGGCGGTCCGCGCGCCGAGCCGCCGGTGGACCATCCGCGCGGCAGCTCGGTGTCCGCGCAGCTCGCCCGGCTGGGCTTCACCGAGGTCGACCGAGCGGCGGCGGCGCTGGGCAGGATCGGGCTGGCGAGCGCGGGACGCGTCACAGATCATCCCGTGCTCGCCGAGCTGGCCGCGGCGGCCGACCCTGACCTGGCCCTGGCCGCGCTGGAACGCCTGGTCGACGCCCTCGGCCCGGCCGAGGGTCCGCGACTACTCGACGTGCTGGTCGCTCAGCACGGTCTGCGGCGCCGGCTGTGCGCGGTGCTCGGCGCCAGCCGGGCGCTCGGGGATCACCTGGCCCGTCATCCGGCGGACTGGGCGGTGCTGGCCCCGGACACGCTGGCCACCACCCGGCTGGACGCGGGCGACGCGCGGGCGACGTTGCTGCGGGCGGTCGGCGCCGATCCGGCCGGTCCCGCGCCCCGGGCCGTCGACGACAGCCCGGCCACCCTCGACCTGCTGCGGGTCGCCTACCGACGTGAGCTGCTCGTCGTCGCCGCCCGTGACCTGACCGGCGCGGTGGCTCTCGACGACGCCACCGCCGAGCTCGCCGACCTGGCCGGTGCCGCGCTCGACGCGGCGCTCGCCATCGCCCGCGCCGGCGTCATCCCCGCTGGCATCACCCCTGCCGGCACCGATCCGGCGCTGCCGCCGGTGCGCCTCGCCGTCATCGGGATGGGCAAGTGCGGCGGGCGGGAACTCAACTACGTCAGCGACGTGGACGTGCTGTTCGTCGTCGAGCCTGCCGTCGTCGAGCCTGCCGTCGCGGAACCGGCTGTCGCCGGGTCGGGCGGAGTGACGGATTCCCCGACGGCGGGCGGTCCCGCGGGACCGGAGCGGGCGCTGTGGGTGGGGACGCGGCTGGCCGAGGGGCTGATGCGGGCCGCCGGGCTCGTCACGTCCGCCGGCGCGCTGTTCCAGGTCGACCCCAACCTGCGCCCGGAGGGACGCGACGGCGCCCTGGTGCGCACGCTCGACAGCCACCGCGTCTACTACCGCCGCTGGGCGCGGACCTGGGAGTTCCAGGCGCTGCTCAAGGCCCGGCCGATCGCCGGCGACCTCGCGCTGGGGGCCGAGTTCTGCGCGATGGTCGCTCCGCTGGTGTGGACGGCGTCCTCTCGCCCGGGGTTCGTGGCCGACGTCCGGGCGATGCGCCAGCGGGTCGAGTCGACGCTGTCGCGGACCGAGGCGGAGCGCAATCTCAAGCTCGGGCCGGGCGGGCTGCGCGACGTCGAGTTCGCGGTGCAGCTGCTGCAGCTCGTCCACGGCCGGGCCGATCCGAAGCTGCGGGAGAACTCCACCCTCGCCGCGCTCGACGGCCTCGCCCGCGGTGGTTATGTCGGCCGGCGCGACGCCGCCGGGCTCGCGGAGGCGTACCGCTTCCTGCGGGGCGCCGAGCACCGGCTCCAGCTGCTCCAGCTGCGCCGGGTGCACACCCTGCCGCGCGAACCGGCGGAGCTGCGCTGGCTCGCCCGGTCGATGGGGATGCGCACCGCCGGCGAGTTCGAGGATGCCCGCGCCCGGATCGCGCGGACCGTCCGGTCGCTGCACGAGCGGCTGTTCTACCAGCCGCTGCTGGAGGCGGTCGCCCGGCTGTCGACCGAGGAGATCCGGCTGTCGCAGGCCGAGGCGGCGCACTGGCTCGCCGCGCTCGGCTTCGCCGAGCCGGACCGGTCGTTGCGGCACATCCAGGCGCTGACCAGCGGGGTGAGTCGCACCGCGGCGATCCAGCGGCATCTGCTGCCCACGCTGCTGCCGATGTTCGCCGACGCCCCCGACCCCGACGCCGGCCTGCTGGCCTACCGGCAGGTCAGCGAGGCACTCGGCCGGGTGCCCTGGTATCTGCGGCTGCTGCGGGACTCCGCCGGCGCCGCCGATCGGCTCGCCCGGGTGCTCGCGACCAGCCCGTACGTGGCGGACCTGATGACGCGGGCGCCCGAGTCGGTGCGGCTGCTGCGCACCGAGGCCGATCTCGTCCCGGTGCCGCGCGAGTCGCTGTCCCGTACCCTGCTGGCGATCGCGCACCGCAACCCGGACTGGGAGGACGCGGTCGGCCGGGCGCGGGCGGTGCGCCGTGAGGAGCTGGTCCGGGTCGCCTGCGCCGACCTGCTCGGACTGCTCGACGTCGCCGCCGTCGGGCGGGCGCTCGCTGACGCCGCCGACGCCACCGTCGCCGCGACCCTGCTCGTCGCCCAGCGCCGGGTCGCCGGCGGGGATGACCCGGACGCGCTGCCGGCACGCATCTCGGTGATCGCGATGGGTCGCCTCGGCGGTGCGGAGATCTCCTACGGCAGCGATGCCGACGTGCTGTTCGTGCACGAGGCGCGGCCGGGCCACGGCGCGCAGGAGGCGCAGCGCTCGGCGAGCGAGGTGGTCGGGGAGCTGCACCGGCTGCTCGCGCTGCCGGGCCCGGATCCGGCGCTGCGGTTGGACGCGACGCTGCGGCCGGAGGGGCGCAGCGGTCCGGTGTCGCGCACCCTCGACGCCTACGCCGCCTACTACGGGCGATGGTCGAAGGACTGGGAGTCGCAGGCGCTGCTGCGGGCCCGGCCGCTGGCCGGCGATCCCGACCTCGCCTACCGGTTCTGCCGGCTCGCCGACACGGTGCGTTACCCCTACGCACTGCCGGCGGCAGCCCTCGACGAGATCGTGCGACTGCGCGGAAGGATGCGGGTCGAGCGAGTGCCCCGCGGGATCAGCCCGGAACGCCATCTCAAGTTCGGCCGGGGCGGGCTGACCGACGTGGAGTGGGCGGTGCAGATCCTGCAGCTGCGCCATGCCCGGCAGCTTCCGTCGCTGCGCACCACCTCGACGCTGGACGGCCTGCGGGCGGCGGTCGTCGCCGGTCTGCTGGGTGAGGGGGAGGCCGGGGACCTGCAGGCGGCGTGGCTGTCGTCGTCGCGGATCCGCAATGCCGGCGCGCTGGCCGGGCGCCGGCAAGCCGACGTCATACCGGCGGCGCCGGCGGAGATCGAGGCGACGGCGCGCGCGGCGGGCTGGCCGGCGGGTCAGGCGGACGAGCTGTTCGCCGAGCACCGGCGGCTGGCGCGGCGCGCCCAGACGGTCGTCGAGGACGTGTTCACCCGGGAGCGGACGTCCTGCTTCGGCTGACGGACGTCGGCGGACAGGCCGCGGGCCGGCGCTCACCGAGATCGCGCCTCGGCGAGCGCTGGCCCAGGACTGTCACCTCACGTCGCGGCGTACGCTCCGTTACGGCGTCGCTCAGACCGTCGCGGCGACCGGGGTCGCCGCGCCCTGCTGCTCGGGCACGAACAGGGTCGGCTTGTCGCCGGCCAGCGCGCTGCAGCAGGTGTCGATCATGAGAGCGGAGACCAGGTACGGGTCCATGTTGGCGTTCGGACGACGGTCCTCCAGCCAGCCCTTCTTCGCCTTCTCCACCGCCCACGGGATGCGGATCGACGCGCCGCGGTCGGAGGCGCCCCAGGAGAACTTGTTCCAGGGAGCGGTCTCGTGCTTGCCGGTCAGCCGGTCCTGGATGCCGACACCGTAGTGGGTGACGTGCTCCATGACCCGGGTGCCGAGCGCCTCGCAGCAGGCCACGATGGCGTCCCAGCCGGCCATCGTCTGCTTGGTGGAGAAGTTGGTGTGCGCGCCGGCGCCGTTCCAGTCACCGTCGATCGGCTTCGCGGCGAACGACACCTCGACGCCGTAGTCCTCGGCGATGCGGTGCAGCAGCCAGCGGCCCAGCCAGATCTGGTCGCCGATGGCGGGCGCCGGCACAACGCCGATCTGGAACTCCCACTGGCCCATCATGACCTCGGCGTTGGTGCCCTCGATCGCGAGGCCGGCGTCGAGGCACGCCTGGGTGTGCTTCTCGACGATCTCGCGACCCGGCATCTTCGAGCCGCCGACGCCGCAGTAGTACGGGCCCTGCGGGGCAGGGAAGCCGACCTCGGGCCAGCCGTAGGGACGGCCGTCCTTGAAGAAGGTGTACTCCTGCTCGATGCCGAACATCGGCGACATGTCGGCGTACTTCTCGGCGACCGAGCGGCTGAACGCCCGGGTGTTCGTCGGGTGGGGCGTGAAGTCGGTCAGCTCGACCTCGCACAGCACCAGGATGTTGTCGCCGCCCCGCAGCGGGTCGGGGGTGACGTAGACGGGACGCAGCACGCAGTCCGAGTTCGATCCCGGGGCCTGGTTGGTGCTCGAGCCGTCGAAGCCCCAGATCTCCGGCTCCTTGCCGTCCTTGATGATGCGCGTCTTGCTGCGCATCAGCGGCTCGGGCTCGGTGCCGTCGATCCAGATGTACTCGGCCTGATAACTCACTCAATACTCCCCGTTGTTGGTCCTGCACGGTACGGAGCGACTTCATGATCGGCCGGGGGGAGGCCGACCCGGGCCGCGATGACGGGAGGGTTCGGTCGGAGCTTTGTCGGGTCGCGTTACCGAGTCGTTCCACGATTGTTAATTCTTCGTCTCTCGCAGGTCGCCGGCGGTAGCGGTCCCGGCACCGGGCCGGCACCATCGGGATGCGCTCGGCCGGGCTGTACCAAAGTGGCGCGCGGGCATTTCCGAAAGCCTCCCGTGGCCCCGTGCGAAAGGCCCCTCACCGCACGACGAAGGCCCCGTTCCCATGATGCCGGAACGGGGCCTCGGCCTCGTGCGGCGGCCCGGTCAGATGTCGTAGTAGAGGGTGAACTCGTACGGGTGCGGGCGCAGCCGGATCGCGTCGACCTCGTTACGCCGCTTGTAGTCCAGCCAGGTTTCGATGAGATCGGTGGTGAACACGTCGCCCTCGCGGAGGAACTCGTGGTCCGCCTCGAGCGCGTCGAGCACCTTCTCCAGCGAGCCGGGAACCTGCGGGACGGCGGCCAGTTCGTCCGGCGGGAGCTCGTAGAGGTCCTTGTCGATCGGCTCCGGCGGGTCGATCTTGTTGCGGATTCCGTCGAGGCCGGCCATGAGCATGGCCGCGAACGCCAGATACGGGTTGCAGCTGGGGTCAGGGACCCGGAACTCGACCCGCTTCGCCTTCGGCGAGTCGCCGCCGAGCGGGATCCGGCAGCACGCGGAGCGGTTACGCGCCGAGTACACCAGGTTGACCGGCGCCTCGTAGCCGGGAACGAGCCGGCGGTAGGAGTTCGTCGTCGGGTTGGTGAACGCGAGCAGGGCCGGCGCGTGGTGCAGCAGGCCGCCGATGTAGTAGCGCGCGATGTCGGACAGGCCGCCGTAGCCGTTGGCGCTGTAGAACAGCGGCTCACCGTCCTTCCACAGGCTGGAGTGCACGTGCATGCCGGAGCCGTTGTCCTCGAACAGCGGCTTGGGCATGAACGTGACGGTCTTGCCGCGTTCGCGGGCGACGTTGCGGATCACGTACTTGTAGAGCATCAGGTTGTCGGCGGTCTTCAGCAGCGTGTCGTAGCGGATGTCGATCTCCGCCTGGCCCGCGGTGCCGACCTCGTGGTGCTGCATCTCGACGGTGATGCCGGTCTCGTAGAGCACCCGGGTCATCTCGGAGCGCAGGTCGGTGAAGTGGTCGGTCGGCGGAACGGGGAAGTAGCCGCCCTTGAACCTGGGCTTGTAGCCGAGGTTGCCGCCCTCCTCCTTGCGCGCGGTGTTCCACGCGGCCTCGACCGAGTCGACCTGATGCAGCGACCCGTACGGGTTGTAGTCGTACCGGACGTCGTCGAAGATGTAGAACTCCGCCTCCGGGCCGAAGTACGCGGTGTCGGCGATGCCGGTGCCGCGCAGGTAGGTCTCGGCCTTCTTGGCGATGTTGCGCGGGTCGCGCGAGTACTGTTCCTTGGTGATCGGGTCGTGGATGAAGAACGTCATGGCGAGGGTCTTGTGCTCGCGGAAGGGGTCCACGAACGCGGTCTGCGGGTCCGGCAGCAGCAGCATGTCGGACTCGTGAATGGCCTGGAAGCCGCGGATCGACGAGCCGTCGAACATCAGCCCGTCGGTGAAGACCGACTCGGCGAAGACCTGGGTCGGAATCGTGAAGTGCTGCATGATGCCGGGCAGGTCGCAGAACCGTACGTCGATGAACTGAACTTTTTCGTCGCGGATATAGCGGAGCACGTCCTCGGCTTTGGTGAACATTCGTCCTCCAGCGTTCCCGTCACGCTTCTGGGCCTGTGGGTCACGGCATGTCGGGGTGTCTTTCGTCACGTCCGGGCAGGCATATGACATCACAAAGCCGTTTCGGTCATGTTACAACGGCCGACGTTATCACCCTTGGTGAGCTGTTGGGTGCAGCTTGGTGTGGCGCATAAGCTTGCGTCGTGGGACGAGCACTAGGTGGCTGGCTCGAAGGACCGGGTCTGCCGCGTGACACGCCGCCCGGGGCCCGGCTGGGCCTTCCGGAGCACGGCCGGGGATCCGTCGTGGGCTTCGGCCCGCGGCTCGGCGCCTACCTGATCGACGCCGTCGTGGCGAACCTGATCGTCGGCGTGCTGTTCCTGGCCGGCGTGCGCTACTCCGCGGACGTCCGCGGGCTGGCGATCTACCTGGTGTTCCTGCTCGAGGAGTTCCTGCTCGTCAGCACCACCGGCCAGACGATCGGAATGCGGCTGCTGGGCATCCGGGTGATCCGGGTGCGGGATCGCGGGTTGCAGTCGTGGCCCTGGATCGGAGTGCGCACGCTGCTGCTTGCCCTGCTGGTCCCCGTGGTCGTCTGGGACCGGGACCTGCGCGGCCTGCATGACCGGGCGGCCGGAACCGCGATGGTGCGCGACCCCGTCCGCTCCGGCCAGTCCGGCGGCTGACGGCCGGGGGCTGACGGCCGGGGGCCGGCCTCGGTCGGCTGCGCGGGTCGGCGGGTCGGCGGGTCGGCCAGGCTGGGCGCACGGCGGACCAGCCTGGCCGGATGGACTGTCTCGTGACCTGGATGGATGGTCTCTCGACGGAGCGAGCCGGCCGCTCAGCGCGGGCGGCCGCCGCGGGGGATGTTGCGGGGGATCGGGCCCTTGGGGATCGGCAGGGCGGCGCCGCCGATGGCGCGCAGCCGACGGTCCAGCGCGTCCACCTCGCCGCGGGGCAGGACGCGGCGCATCCGCATCAGCGTGGACTGCAGCTTGGGCAGGGGCGTCTCGCCCTCGCCGGTGCCGATGACGATGTCGGTGACCGGGGTGTCGCCGACAACCCGGCGGATGCGGCGCTTCTCGGCCGCGAGCAGTTCCCGGGGGCCGCGGCCGCGACCCTCGGCGATGATCACGACGCCGGCCCGGGACACGACCCGGTGGACGACGTCCTGATGCCTGTTGATGCCCACCGCGGGGGTGATTCGCCAGTCGCCGCGCATCCGCTCGACCACACCGGCGGCGGCGCCGGGCTTGCCCTCCATCTCCGCGAACGCGGTGCGCTGGACCCGGCGGCTGAACAGGTTCAGCGCGATCACGGCACCGAGCAGAACGCCGATCGGGATCCACAGGTACAGCGGTCCGACGAACAGGCCGAGCACGACACCGAGCACCAGGGGAACGCCCAGACCCGCGAGGGTGATCCAGAGGACCTGCGGATCACGCTGGCGAGTGATCTTGAAAACCAGCCAGAGCTGAGCGAGACGGGCCCGGAACCCGGTGCCCTCCTGCGCCGCGGCGCCGCCGCGGCCGTTCGACGACGCGCCGTTCTTCGCCGCTGCGGGTGCAGCGTCCCTCGGCTGTTTCCTCAGTGCCATGTCCGCGAGCCTACGGCCTCGGGACCTCTTCCAGCAGCGACGGTACCGGGGGACTCAGCTTCGCGCGGCGACGACGCTGGCCAGTGCCCGCGGCCCGCCGCGCCGGCCGCGCCGCCGGGCGAGCCGGACCGGTTCGTCGCCGGCCGGTTGGGCGGCGGCGGGCGCCGTGGGTCGGGGCGGGGTGATCTGGACCGGGTCGACCCATCGATAGCTCGTCGTGACGTGCAGGCTGGCGGCCGCTTTCCAGGCGTTGCGCCGGGCGGTCTTCTGACCCCCGTGCGGCAGCACCAGGAGGGTCACCTCTTCAAGGACACTGAACAGTGAGCGGAGCACGGGCGCACACCTCGTGGCTGGAGTCGACAGGTGACGCTACGAGGGGAAGCCTAGCCCGTCCGGGGGAGGGCCACCAGCGTGTCCGTCACTGCCCGTGAGAGTTCTCGGGCACACTTTCGGGGACATCGGACATTGCGCCGTGAGCTGCGTCACGTGCGGTGACAGCCTGCTGGTAGAGGCGCCCCGCACGGTAAGACGAGCGGACGAGCGGGCCGGACATGACGCCGGAGAAGCCGAGCTCGGCGCCCGCGCGCTCCCAGTCGAGGAACTCCTCGGGGCGCACCCAGCGCTCTACCGGGTGGTGACGTGGGGTGGGCCGCAGGTACTGGGTGACGGTGAGCAGCTCACAGCCCGCCGCCCGCAGGTCCCGCATGGCCTCGTGGACCTCGTCGGGGGTCTCGCCGAGTCCGAGGATCAGGTTCGACTTCGTGACGAGGCCGGCGGCGCGGGCCTGGCGCAGCACGTCGAGCGAGCGCTCGTAGCGGAACGCCGGCCGGATCCGGCGAAAGATGCGCGGAACCGTCTCGAGGTTGTGGGCGAGGACCTCGGGCGCGGCGGCGAAGACCTCGTCGAGCTGGTCAGCGTGGCCGCCGAAGTCGGGGATGAGCACCTCGACCCCGGTGCCGGGGGACAGCGCGTGGATCTCGCGGATCGTCTGGGCGTACAGCCAGGCGCCGCCGTCGGCCAGGTCGTCCCGGGCGACGCCGGTGACGGTGGCGTAGCGCAGGCCCATCGTCCGCACCGACTCGGCGACGCGGCGGGGCTCGTCCTGGTCGAGCGGGGTGGGGCGGCCGGAGTCGATCTGGCAGAAGTCGCACCGGCGGGTGCAGACGTCGCCGCCGATCAGGAAGGTCGCCTCCCGGTCCTCCCAGCACTCGAAGATGTTCGGGCAGCCGGCCTCCTCGCACACCGTGTGCAGGCCGGCGCCGTGGACCAGGCTTTTGACGTCCTGGTACTCGGGGCCGGTGCGCAGCCGGGTGCGGATCCACGGCGGCTTGCGCTCGATCGGGGTCTGCGCGTTGCGGACCTCCAGGCGCAGCAGGGGCCGGCCCTCCGGCACGACGGAGGTCATCGGGCCAGCACCACACGTCCGACGCGGGCGTGGCCCGCCGGTTCGACGCGGGCGCTGACCCGGTCGCCGAGATGGCGCCCGCCGAGATAGTGGCCGAGCACGTCGAGGGTGTGCCGCTCGACGACCGGGCGGGCGTCGGCGACGGCGACCGGGCGACCGAGCTCGGCGGACAGGCTCGTCACCCCGGCGTCGGCGATGCCGCAGGGCACGATCCGCCCGAAATCGCCGAGGTCCGACGAGCAGGTCAGCGCGAAGCCGTGCGTGGTGACCTGGCGGCGGACCCGCACGCCGATCGCGGCGACCTTGCGGCGGCCGTCCGTCGTCCACACCCCGGTGCGCTCGTCGACGCGGCGGGTCGGCAGGCCGAGCTCGGCGCAGGCGTCGATGAGCGCGTCCTCGAGGGCGCGGACATAGGCGACCACGTCGAGCGGTCGGGGCAGCTTGATGATCGGGTAGCCGACGAGCTGCCCGGGGCCGTGCCAGGTGATCCGCCCGCCGCGGTCGACGTCGACGACCTCCGTGCCGTCGACGGGCCGCTCGAAGGGCTGCGTGCGCCGGCCGGCGGTGTAGACGCTGGGATGCTCGACCAGGATGAGGGTGTCGTCCACCTCGTCGTCCACCCGGGACTCGGCGAGCGCGCGCTGCATGTCCCACGCCTCGCGGTAGGGAACCACGGAAAGCCTCAGAACATCCACGACGGAGAGCCTACGCTTCCCGGCCCGGCAGAAGCCTGGGAACGATCGCGGTCTCCACGGCGCCGCCGTCGGCCCCGCGCTCAACCCGCCAGGCGCGCGCCCCGGGCCGGTCCGCGACGGCCTCGACCAGCTCGTCGCCGCGGAAGTGCAGGCCAACCCCGTCGTCCGTGGCCCAGCCCGCCGGCAGGGTGCCGGCGGCGACGAGCCGCTGGAACAGGGGACGGCGGCCCGCCTCCGAGTCGTAGTGCGGGGTGTTGCTGAACGGCAGCAGCCCCAGCCCGTTCGTCACCGGGCGCAGAACCGGGCCGAACGAGTCGGTGGTGCCGCCGACATGCCAGCACAGCGAGCCGGCCGAGACGCCGCCGAGCACCACGCCGGCCTCCCAGGCCTCCCGCATGATCTCGCCGAGGCCGTGGGCGGCCCAGACCGCCAGCAGGTTCGCCACGCTGCCGCCGCCGACCCACACGACGTCCTGGGCCAGCAGGTGGGCCCGCACGTCCGCGACGCTCGGCATCGGGAACAGGGCCAGGTGCGACACCCGCACGTCGGGGCGATCCCGGTTGAGCGCCGCGTACCCGCGGGCGTAGGCGGCCTGGTCGTCGCCGAGAGCGGTCTGCAGCAGGCAGACGCGGGGACGCGGGCCGGCGGCCGACAGGGCGATCGCGTGGGTCAGGATCGGGCCGACCCGCGCGCCGTAGCGGCCGTCGGGAAGGAATCCACCGCTGGTGGCGAGGATCTGCACCTGCGCATCACTCCTTCGGTCGGGCCACGCGGCCGGGCGGGTCGTAAAAAGTTATCCACAACCGGAGAAAGACCAATGCAACCTCACCCGTTTTGAGCCTAGCGTCGCTACTTGTGACCTTCTCCGACGATTCCGCGGACAGGCCGGCCCGGCGCGTCGGCGGCGCCCCCGAGGTACCGGGGGTGAGCGTGCGTTCCCGCCTGCGGGACGCCGGCGCCGGGGAGATGTGGGCCGGGCAGATCGATCAGTCCGGGGTCGAGTGCGTGGTGCGCCGGGTGCGCCTCGCCCCCGACCCGGTGCTGCGCTCGGCCGCCCTCGGCGCGGCCCGCACACTCGCCGAGCTGGAACACCCGCATCTCGTGCCGATCCTGGCGGTCGTGCCCACCCCGGACGGGCTCGCCCTGCTGACCGAGCCGGTCGTCGGGGCAGTCAGCCTCGCCCGGCTGCTGACGGCCCGCGGCAACCTCGATCCGGGCGAGGTCGTGACCGTCGGCCTGCCGATCGCCCAGGCGCTGGCGGCCGCGCACGCGGCCGGCCTCGTGCACGGCCGGCTCGAGCGGGAGGACATCCTGCTGGAACCGACCGGGCGGCCGGTCCTCGTGGGTCTCGGGGTGGCCTCGCTCGCCGAGGCGGCCCGTCCGGATCCGATCGCGCCCGGCGCGGCCGCCGCGGATGTCCACGATCTCGCCACCCTCCTGTTGGAATCGATGCGGGAGGCGACCGGACCGGACGCGGCCGCCGTCGCCGTGGCGGTGGCGACGGCGCTGATCGACGATCCGATGCGCCGTCCCGCCGCCGGTGATCTCGCCTCCGCGCTGGCCCGCAGCGCGACCCCGCTGCCCGTGCGCTTCGCCGGCGACGCGCACTCCGCCCGCCAGTCCGGCCCGCCGACGGCGCAGACACTGCCGCGGATCGACCGGGTCGACCCGGCCGCGGCCGGGTCGCGGGACCTGCCGGTGGATCCGCCGCGGGACACGCCGGATCCCGGCGACGCCCGACCGAGGCTGCTCGCGGGCGCCCGGCTCGATCCACCGCCCGACGACGCCGACGAGCCCGAGACGACGGCGCCGCGGCGCGGCGTGACCGGGGCCACGGCGGTCGACGCCCGGGAGCTGCTCGACTCCCTGCCTCCGCCGCCGCGGCGCTCGACCTCGCCCCGGCGGTCGCCGCGCGCCACCGGCCGCCCGTCCGGGTCCGCGCCGAGCGGCGCGCCCACCGCCCGCCCCGGCGGATCGTCCCCGGTGGACTCGCTGCTGGACACACCGTCCGGGCCCGGGGCGTCGCCGGACTCGAAGCCGTCGGCCGGCCAGGGCGCGACCGCGAAGCGCCCCGCCCGGCCGGCGGACGGCAGGCGTACCCCCCGGCGCATCGGCGCCCGGCGGCGTCGCTGGCTGCTCCCGGCCACCGCGGGGGTGGGGCTGTTCGCGGTCGTCGTCGCGGCCGTGCTGCTGCTGACGAGCCCCCCCAAGGACCAGGCGACCGAGTCCGCGGGCGGCTCACCACGGCCCACCGCCTCCGCGGCCGGTGCCGCGGGCACCGCGCCCGCGCGGGATCCGACCGCCTCACCGGTCGCCAACCAGACGCCCGAGCAGATCTGGCGCGGCGTGCTCGCCGCGCTCAACACGGCGCGCAGCCGCGCGTTCGAGCAGGCCCAGGAGTCCCTCCTGGCCGAGTCCGACGCCCCCGGCAGCGAGGCGTACAACGCCGACGTCGCCCTGATGCGCCAGGTCGTCGCCCAGAAGGCGCACACCTCGCCGTTGCGGACCGACATCGTCGCCCTCGAGGTGCGTGAGGACGGCGCCGACCGGACCGTGCTGCGCGTCACCGACCGGCTTCAGGCCTACGACTACCTGGACGCGCAGGGAAAGCTCCTCCAGCACCAGGCGGCGCGGGAACCCGAGCAGCACGATCTCGTGCTGGTCCGCACCCAGTCCGGCTGGCGCGTCTCGCAGACTCTCGACGTCACCAGCGGCTGAGCGTCACCAGTGGCTGAGCGCGGCCCGGCCGTCGGGTCCGGGTGCACGGCCGGTCACGAGCGGGCGGCGAGGATCGCCCGCAGCGCCTGGTCGAGGTCGGGGTGGGTGAACGGGAACCCGGCGCCGGTCAGGACGGCGGGAGCGATGCGCTGGGAGGCGAGCGCGACCTCGTCGGCGAAGCCGCCGAGCGCGGCGCGCAGGGCGAGGCGGGGCACCGGCGCGAGCGCCGGGCGGTGCAGGGCGGCGGCCAGCGCCGCGGTGAACCGCGCGTTCGTGACCGGTGCGGGAGCCACCAGGTTCACCGGTCCGCGCACCGACTCCGCCGTGAGCAGGAAGCGAATCGCGTCGACCTGATCGCGCAGGCTGATCCAGCTCAGCCACTGCCGCCCGGATCCGAGCCGGCCGCCGAGGCCGACCCGAAACAGCGGCAGCTGGCGGCGCAGAACCCCGCCGCGCGTCGACAGCACGACACCGGTGCGCAACGTGCAGACCCGCAGGCCCGCGTCGCGGGCCGGCGCGGTGGCGGCTTCCCAGCCGGCGACCAGGTCGGCGATGAAACCGGTGCCCGCGGGCGCCGGCTCGTCGACCGGCCCCGCGTCACCACCCGCCCGCGTGCCGTACCACCCGAGGGCGCTGCCGGACAGCAGTACCCGCGGCGGCGGCGTCAGCTCGGCGAGGGTGCGAGCGAGCAGGTCGGTGCCCCTGATCCGGCTCTCGCGCAGCTCACGCCGGTAGGAAGCGGTCCACCGGTGGTCGCCGATGCCGGCGCCGGCGAGATGGATGGCGGCCTCGGTGCCGGCGAGCGCCGCCGCATCGAGCCGGCCGGCGGCGGGATCCCACCGGATCTCGTCGCCGGCCCTGGGAGGCCGCCGGACCAGGGCCGTCACCTGGTGCCCGTCGCCGCGCAGCGCGGGCACCAGAGTGGAGCCGATCAGACCCGAGGAGCCAGTCATGACGATGCGCATGGTGCACCATCGTGACGCACGCTGGGCCGCCACGGCCGGTCGACGTCCCGGGGCGCGGGGCGCCTGACCGGCCGGGTACGTGCCTCGGCCGGGGCTACAGGCCCAGGTCGGCCTCGAAGGCGCCTTCCTCGAGCCGCCGCTTGATGAAGGTCAGGAAGCGGGCGGCGTCGGCGCCGTCCACGATGCGGTGGTCGTACGTCAGCGACAGGTACACCGACGAGCGGACCGCGATGATCTCGCCGAGCTCGGGGTCGTCGATGACGGCCGGCTTCTTCACCACGATGCCGGTGCCGAGGATGCCGACCTGAGGCTGGTTCAGGATCGGCGTGTCGAACAGGGCGCCGCGGCTGCCGGTGTTGGTGACGGTGAAGGTGCCGCCGCCGAGCTCGTCCGGGGAGATCTTGTTCGCCCGGGTCCGGCTCGCCAGATCGTCGATCTTGCGGGCCAGGCCGGTCAGGTTCAGGTCGCCCGCGCTGTGGATGACCGGCACGACCAGGCCGCGCTCGGAGTCCACGGCGATGCCGAGGTTCTCCTCGCCGTGGTAGGTGACCGTTCCGGCCTCGACGTCGATGCTGGAGTTCAGCTGCGGGAACTCGCGCAGCGCCTCGCAGGCGGCCAGCGCGAAGAACGGCAGGAAGGTCAGCTTGAGGCCCTCACGCGCCTGGAAACCGGCCTTGGCCCGGTCCCGCAGCCGCGCGATGCGGGTGACGTCCACCTCCACGACGGTGGTGAGCTGGGCGCTGATCTGCAGCGACTCCACCATCCGCCGCGCGACCAGGGCGCGCAGCCGGGACAGCTTCACCGTCCGGCCGCGCTCCGGCGTGGAGCTCGCCCTGGCGGCGGGGCTGGCGGCAGGTGCGGGGCTGGGGGTCGAGGCGGGGCTGGGGGCCGCGGCCGGGCTGGCGGGTGCCGCCGGCGCGCTGGCGGCGCGGGCCGCGTCCTGGATGTCCTGCTTGGTGACCCGCCCGCCCGGCCCGGAGCCGGTCACGTCGGCGAGGTCGACGCTCAGCTCGGCGGCCATCTTGCGCACGAGCGGGGTGACGTAGCGGCCGATGCCGCCGTCGCCGTTGGCGGCCGCGACCGGTGCCGGCGCGGCGGGGGCCTGGGCCGGTACGGGCTCCGGCGTGCGCACCGGGGCCGGCGCGGGCGCCGGCTTGGGCGCGGGCGGCGGCGGCGGGGGAGCGGCGGCGGCCGGCTTCGCGGGCTCGGGCTCCGGCGCGGGGGCGGGCTGCTCGGCGGCGGGGGCCGCGGCGGCCTGGGCCGGGGCGGAACCGCCGCCCTCGGCGCCGTCGTCGATGACCGCGAGCTCGACGCCGACCTCGACGGTCTCGTCCTCGGCGACCTTGATGGAGCTGATGACACCGGCAGCGGGGGCGGGGATCTCGGTGTCGACCTTGTCCGTGCTGACCTCGAGGAGCGGCTCGTCGGCCTCGACGCGCTCGCCCTCCTGCTTCAGCCAACGGGTGACGGTTCCCTCGGAGACACTCTCCCCGAGCCGGGGCATCGTGACAGATACAGACATGCTGGAACGACTCCTTCGTCGCTTCCGGTATCTGCACCGCGCAAGCGGGCCGGCCGGAGGCGCGCTGTTGCTGTTGCTGTGGCGTGGCCTGGAACGTCGTGGGTGGGTCGGGCCGACCGGTCAGCCGTGCGTGTGCAGCGGCTTGCCGGCCAGCGCCAGGTGCGCCTCGCCGAGAGCCTCGGACAGGGTGGGATGGGGGTGGATCAGCTGGGCGACCTCCGCGGGGAACGCCTCCCAGTTCGTGATGAGCTGGGCCTCCGCGATGAGCTCGCCCACCCGGTCGCCGACCATGTGAACGCCGACCACCGGGCCGTCGGGCGCGGCCACCAGCGTCACCGCGCCCGTGGTCCGCAGGATCTGCGCCTTGCCGTTGCCCGCGAGGTTGTACGTGACGGTGCGGACCTCGCCGAAGCGCTCCCGTGCCGCCGCCTCGGTCAGCCCCACCGACGCCACCTCGGGATGCGAGTAGGTGACGCGGGGGATGTTGTCGTAGTCGACGGGCACCGGGTTGAGCCCCGCGAGCCGCTCGGCGACGTAGATGCCCTCGGCGAACCCGACGTGCGCGAGCTGCAGGCCGGGGCGCAGATCGCCGAGCGCGGAGATGGTCGGGATGTTCGTGCGCAGCTCGCGGTCGACCAGGACGTAGCCGCGGTCGAGGGCGACGCCGACCTCCTCGTACCCGAGGTTCGCGGACACCGGCCCGCGGCCGACGGCGACGAGCAGCAGCTCGGCCTCGATGGTCCTGCCGCTCTCCAACGAGACGGTGACGCTGTCGTCGGTCGTCTTCACCCCGGCGAAGCGGGCGCCCAGGTGCTGGGTGATGCCGCGCTTGCGGAACGCGCGCTCCAGCAGCTTCGAGCTGGACTCGTCCTCCAGCGGGACGAGGTGCCCCAGCGCCTCGACGATCGTCACCTCGGCGCCGTAGGACCGCCACACCGACGCGAACTCGCAGCCGATGGCGCCGGCGCCGAGCACGACGGCCGAGGCGGGCACCCGGTCGAGTACCAGGGCGTCGTCACTGGTGATGACCCGCTCATGGTCGATGTCCAGCCCGGGCAGCGTCTTCGGGTACGAGCCGGTGGCCAGCAGCACGTGCCGGCCCTCGACGACCCGGTCGCCCACCGCCACCGCGGTCGGTGACACCAGCCGCCCGGTGCCCTGGACGAGCTCGATGCCCCGCGCCTTCACCAGGCCGGTCAGCCCCTTGAACAGGCCGGCGACGACCGAGTCCTTGTAGGCGTTGACCTTCGCCATGTCGATGCCGTCGAGGGTGGAGCGGACCCCGAAGGTCTCGCTCTCGTTGATGTTGTCAACGATCTCCGCCGAGTGCAGCAGCGCCTTGGTCGGGATGCATCCGCGGTGCAGGCAGGTGCCGCCGAGCTTGTCCTTCTCGATCAGAACGACGCTCAGGCCGAGCTCCGCGGCGCGCAGCGCGGCGGCGTACCCGCCGCTTCCGCCGCCGAGGACGACCAGATCGACGGGACCGGCCGCTGAATCCGCCACGCCAGGGATCCCTTCTCGTTGAGCTCCGTCGGAACCGACGTTCTGCGCGGGCCGGCGCGTCAGGCCACGCCGCACCGTCGCCCACCGCACGTCGGTCCGAGCCCAGTCTTTCACGCGGTCGTCCCGCGTCAGCTCGGATGGGCGAGTGGCCTGCGTCGCGTGGCCGGCGTCGCGTGGCCGGCGGGGCGCGGCGTCGCGCGGCCGTCGCGCGGATGGTGCAGATGGTGCGGGGATCAGGAGGCGGTGGCGAGGTCCTCGGCGAGCTGGACGAGGGTGCGGACGATGACGCCGGTGCCGCCCTTGGAGGTGTGGCCGTGGGGTTCGCCGCCGTTCCACGAGGGCCCGGCGATATCGATGTGCGCCCAGTCGGCCTCGTCGCCGACGAAGGCGGCGAGGAAGTGGGCGGCGACGAGCATGCCGCCCTCGCGGCCGCCGCCGCCGTGCACGTTCGCGAGGTCGGCGACGGTGGAGTCCAGGCCCTTGCGCAGCTCGGGCGGCAGCGGCATCGGCCAGACGCTCTCCCCGGTCGCCGCCGCGGCGGAGGCGACCGCGTCGACCGCGCGCCCACCGCGACCCATCACCCCGCTGGTGCGCTGCCCGAGCGCGACGATCTGGGCGCCGGTCAGCGTGGCCACGTCGACGATCACGTCCGGCGACTCCTCACCCGCGCGCACCAGCGCGTCGGCGAGGACGAGCCGTCCCTCGGCGTCGGTGTTGAGCACCTCGACGCGGGTGCCGCCGCGCAGGGTGAGCACGTCCGAGGGGCGGATGGCCTCGCCGGCCGGCATGTTCTCGGCGCACGGCAGCCAGCCGACGACCGTGATCGGCAGCCGCAGCCGGGCCACCGCGAGTACGGCGCCGAGGACCGCCGCGGCACCGGCCATGTCGGCCTTCATCCACTCCATCGCCGTCGGCGGCTTGAGCGACAGCCCGCCCGAGTCGAAGGTGATGCCCTTGCCGACGAGCGCGAGCGCCGGATGCTCGGCGGCGTCGCCGCGCCACTCCAGCCGGACGAGCCGTGGCGGGTTGGCCGAGCCCTGCCCGACGCCGAGGATGCCGCCGTATCCGCCCTCGGTCAGCGCCGTCTCGTCGAGCACCTCGACGGCGACCCCGGCCTCGGCGGCCTTCTCGACGGCCACGTCGGCGAGCTGCGCGGGGGACAGGTGGCTCGGCGGGGTGTTCACCAGGTCGCGGACCAGCGCCACCGCCTCAGTGGTGATCGCGGCGCGGGAGATCTCGCGCTCGGCCAGCGGCCGGTTCGCCTCGTCGACGACGACCGTCAGCGCCTCGACCGGCGCCGGCCGCCCCTTCGCCGAGGTCGTGCGCAGCCGGTCGAACGCGTACGCGCCGAGCAGCCCGCCCTCCGCCACCGCCCGCAGCGCCCCGGCCGTGACCACCCCACCGGCGGCGGCCAGTGTGAGCGCGACCGTCCCCGTGCCGGCCAGGGCGCGCACCGCGCCGCCCGCCGCGCGGCGCAGCACCTCGTCATCCACCGGGGACGCCCCGAGGCCCACCGCGACGACGGTGGCGGCGGGCAGCGCGCCGAGCGTCGCGAACCGCACGATCTCGCCGGCCCGCCCGGTCGCGCCGAGCGAGGCGAGCACGCCGGTGAGCCGCCCGCCGAGCGCCGCGTCGACCTCGCCCGCGCCCCCCGCGACCGCCACCCCGCCGTCACCGGACGTGGTGCCGATCACCACCGCGTCCACGTCGAGATCGGCAAGGGCTGCGGAGCTGGGAGCGATGGCTGTCATGCGGTGAGCGTATTGAACGACTGGGTGGCGACACTAGGCTGGGCGCCATGGCACAGCTGCGTCGATCCCCGCTCTACGACCGTCATGTCGGCCTCGGCGCGAAGATGGCCGCCTTCGGCGGATGGGAGATGCCGATCGAGTACGCCGGGCGGGGCGTGCTCGCCGAGCACCAGGCCGTCCGCGAGGCGGTCGGGGTGTTCGACGTCAGCCACCTGGGCAAGGCGGAGGTCGTGGGCGTGGGCGCGGCGGCGTTCGTCGACGCCTGCCTGACGAACGACCTGGGCCGGATCTCCCCCGGACAGGCCCAGTACACCCTCTGCTGTGACGAGAACGGCGGAGTCGTCGACGACCTGATCGCCTATCTCGTCTCGGCGGAGCGGGTGCTGCTCGTGCCGAACGCCGCGAACAACGCCGAGGTCGTCGCCCGGCTCGCCGCCGCGGCCCCGACAGGCGTGACCGTGACCGACCGGCACGCGGACCTCGGCGTGCTGGCGGTGCAGGGGCCGGCCTCCGCCAAGCTTGTCGAGGCGCTGGGGCTGCCGACGGGCGGCGACTACATGAGCTTCACCGAGGCCAGCTGGCAGGGCCGCCCGGTGATCGTCTGCCGTTCCGGCTACACCGGCGAACGCGGCTTCGAGCTGCTGCCCCGCTGGGACGACACGCCCGCGCTGTGGGATGCGCTGCTCGCCGCCGGCGAGCCGTTCGGGGTGTCGCCCGCGGGCCTGGGCGCCCGCGACACGCTGCGCACCGAGATGGGATATCCGCTGCACGGCCAGGACCTCTCGGCGTCGATCACGCCGGTGCAGGCGCGCTCGGGTTGGGCCGTCGGCTGGAACAAGGAGCGGTTCTGGGGGCGCGGCGCGCTCGCCGCCGAGCGGGCCGCCGGCGCCGCCCGGCTGCTGTGGGGCCTGCGCGCCACCGGCCGGGCGATCCCCCGCCCGCACATGGCCGTCACCTCGGCGTCGGGCGAGCCGCTCGGCGAGGTCACCAGCGGCACGTTCTCGCCGACGCTGCGCCAGGGCATCGGCCTCGCCCTGCTGGCCCGCGGCGTGGCCGAGGGCGACACCGTGCACGTCGACGTCCGCGGCCGCCCCAGCCCGATGACGGTCGTGCGCCCCCCGTTCGTCCCCTCGTCACCGAAGTAGCCGTGCCTCCGCCGGCGTAGCCGCGTCCGGTCCGGACGAGCGGACGGCGCCCCGCCGCCAGGGTCTCCCGGGCGCAAGGTCTCCCGCGCTCAGGTGTCAGGCGCCGACCGGTCCGGCGAGGACTGGCGCCGCAGGATGTCGAGGACGTCGGGGGCCTCGTAGGCCCGGGCGTAGCTCCGCCGTGTGCGTTCGCGCAGCACGCCGATCTCCACCAGCCGGAGGATGGCGTTGCGCGCCGCCTGTGGCGTCTTCCCGGTCAGGCCCGAGACGGAGGTCGCCGTCACGAACGGGTTTCCGATCAGGCGGTCGGCGATGTCGCGGACGAGCCCACCGGTCAGGCCCGCGGCCCGGATCTGGTCGGTGTACGCGGCCTGCACACCCAGCAGGTCCTCCACCGTTCGCAGCGTCTGGTGGCAGGACTCGGCGAGGCCGGTGGCGAAGAATCCGATCCAGCCGTCCCAGTGTCCGTCGGAGCTGACCGCCCGCAGCCGATCCTGGTACTCGCCGCGGCGGTGCTCGAACCACGGGGAGATCGTCAGGAGCGGATGGGTGAGGGCGCCGCTCGCGACCAGGTGCAGGACGACGAGGAGACGCCCGATCCGTCCGTTCCCGTCGTTGAAGGGGTGCAGCGTCTCGAACTGGTAGTGGGCCATCGCCGCGGCCACGACCGGGTCGAGCGCGCGCGACGTGCTGCCGACCCAGTCCATCAGGTCGCGGACTGCGGCCTCCAGCTCGACGCCCGGCGGCGGCGGGACGAAGCGGGCGGTGTGGAGGGCGCCGCCGTGACCTCCGATCGCGACCTGGACCCGCCGGATCCGGCCGGCATCGGACGTCTCCGCCGGCGTGCCTCGGACCAGGACCTGGTGGATCTCGCACAGGGACACGGCGGACAGCGGGCGGCCCTCGTCCAGCGACGCGAACGCCATCTCGGCGGCCTCGACGTAGTTCAGGACCTCCCGCAGGGACGCACTGCGGGCCTCCGGTTCGGCGAGGTCGGCGGCGAGCACGTCGTCCAGTGGCGCGAACGTGCCTTCCAGCGCCGAGGTGCTCTGGGCCTCGGCACGCAGGGTCGGCTGGCGCAGGAGCGATGGGTCGGGGATCTGCCGGCCGGCCTGCCCGAGGCGGCCGAGGGCGCCTCGGGCCTCGCTGACCGCGCGCCAGGTGGTTCCGGTCAGGGCCGGTTCGCTGCTGCCCAGCGGGTATGGCTGGAAGGCGACATGCTTGTACTCCCGGGCCCGCGCGTCGGTACCGGTGATCGTCACCAGGCTGCCGGTGGTGCTGTGCTCGAACAGCTGCGGGTCCACATGGAAAGTTTAGGGCCGAAAACTTGCGATCTTGAGTGTGGATGCAAAGTCGACTTTGCATCCACGGCGGCGGCGCATGGTGGGCCCGCGGGCGAGGGGGCGGCAGGTGCCCCCCGGCGATCAGCTCGGTCCGGTTGACGCACCCGAGCTTGTGCAGGATTGCCCGGACATGGCTCTCGGCAGTGCGCTCGCTCAGGACCAGCCGGGCCGCGATCTGCCGGTTGGACAGCGCCTGGGCGACGAGCGAGGCCACCTCGTGCTCGCGGGGCGTCAGCGGGTCCTCGGCGCGGCGGGCGCTGGAGGAAGATCGGCAACGGCTGGTAGGGCACCGCTAGGTCCACAGGTGCAGGGCGGGGGTGGGGAAAGTCATTGCCATGAACAGCAGGGTGATCGTGGTGGTGAGCTCGATGAGGCCGCCGAGGACGTCGCCGGTCAGGCCGCCGAGGCGGCGGACGAGGTAGTGGCGCATCCCCACCGCCGCCACCGTCCCCACGCAGACGGCGAACACGCCGCGCACGGCCCGGCTGGTGTCGCCGCCGTCGACGTCGAACCGCCCGGCCAGCGCCGCCACCGCGCACACGGCCAGGAACGACAGCACGGCGTCGCGGGTGCGCACGGAACCGGCGACCAGGGCGCCGAGGCCGTTCGGGTGCGCCGCCGGGGTGCCGCCCGCGCAGGCAAGCGTGGCGGCCAGCCGCCCCGTCATGGTCGCCACCAGCAGCGACACGGTGCCCCGGTGCACGGAGATGGCGGCACCGAGCGCGGTGACCTGCAGCAGCACGACGAAGACGACGGCGATCACCCCGAAGGCGCCGACGGTCGACTCCCGCATCACCTCCAGCGCCCGCTCGCGGCCCCGGCCCCGGCGCGCGCCGAGGCCGTCGGCGAGATCGGCCAGGCCGTCCAGGTGCAGGCCGCGGCTGGCGAGCGCGAGCACGGCGATGCCGACGGCGGCGGGCAGCACCGTCTGGGTGCGGTGTCCCGGCGTCCCGGTGGAGATCCGCATGCCGAACACCGCCACCGCCGCGACGAGCGCGACGACCAGGCCCACGAACGGTGCCAGTGCCATCGCCCGCCCGGCCAGGCGCCGGTCCAGCCGATCCGGCCCGCGCACGGGCAGCACCGTCAGCAGGGTGAACGCGGTTCGCGCCGCCAGCATCACAGGAACGTCGCCGCCGTCAGGTGGGGTCGGAGTACTCGGCCGGCGCGCGGTGCGCGTCGAGGGCCTCGGTGGCCTTGCCGCTCACGCCGGCCTGGTCGAACGTCGCCATCTCGGCGAGTGTCGCCTGCGCGGCCCGCAGCATCGGCACCGCCAGCAGGGCCCCGGTGCCCTCGCCGAGGCGCAGGCCGGCGTCGAGCAGCGGCGTGAGGCCGAGCGCGTGGAGCGCGATCGCCTGGGCGGGCTCGGGGGAGCGGGTACCGGCCACCCACCAGCGCCGCGCGTCCGGGGCGATGCGCTCGGCCGCCAGCGCCGCCGCGCAGACGATCACACCGTCGAGGATCACCGGGGTGCGCCGCGCCGCCGCCTGCACCAGCAGCCCGGCCAGCGCGACGAGATCCGCCCCGCCGACCACCCGCAGCACGGACGCGGCGTTGCCGGCGAAGGGCCGACCACGGCGCATCGCGTCGCGGATCGCGGCCGTCTTGACCATCCAGCGGGCGTCGTCGATGCCGGTGCCGCGCCCGACGACCTCGATCGGCTCGCGGTCGCAGAGCAGGGCGACGATCGTCGCCGCCGGCGTCGTGTTGCCGATCCCCATCTCGCCGGGAACGAGCAGGTCGGCGCCCGCGTCGATCTCCTCGTCGGCGACGAGCCGGCCGACCAGGAACGCGCGCTCGGCCTCCTCGACGGACAGCGCGTCCTCCCGGTCGATGCGCCCGCTGGAGCGCCGCACCCGGTAGCGCTCCGGCGGTGCCGTGCCGTCCACCCCGGCGGGACCGACCGGCGCCGGGCTGTCCACCGAGACGTCGACGACCCGCACCTCGGCACCGACCTGGCGGGCCAGCACGTTGACGGCCGCTCCGCCGGCGGCGAAGTTCGCGACCATCTGCGCGGTGACGTCGCTCGGGTACGCGGACACGCCACTGCCGGCGATGCCGTGGTCGCCGGCGACGACGATCGCCCGGACCCGCTCGAACGGGCGCGGCGGGCAGGCGCCCTGCGCCCCGGAGATCCAGATCGAGAGCTCCTCCAGGCGGCCGAGCGCCCCCGGCGGTTTGGTGAGCTCGCCCTGCCGGCGCCGCGCCGCCACCATCGCCACCTCGTCGAGCTCGGGGACGGCCGGCACGGTGCTCTCCACGGCGCCGTGCTCCACCGCGACGCTGTCTACCTCATGCGATTCCACGACGTCCTTACTACCTGATCGCCGGGCCGGCTCCGCGTGGGGTCTCGGCGGAGCCGGCGAGGGATGCGCGCGGGCGACCGGATCGGATACGTTCCGGATTGTGCCGGACCGCGAGCGGCGGGTGTTCCTGAGCCATACCGCGGAGTTGCGTCGCTTCCCCCGGGAGCGGTCGTTCGTGGCCGCCGCCGAGCGGGCGATCGCGCTGGCCGGTGACCGGGCCATCGACATGGAGTACTTCGGCGCCCGCGACGCCGACCCCGCCGAGTTCTGCGTGCGGGCGGTGCGCTCCTCGGACGTCTACGTCGGGCTCATCGCCTTCCGCTACGGCTCGCCGGTGCCCGGTCAGCCGGCGTACTCCTTCACCGAGCTGGAGTTCGCGGCCGCGACCGAGGCCGGCATTCCCCGCCTGGTGTTCCTGCTGGACTACCTGGCCGAGGTCCCGTTCGGCGACTTCGTGGACGAGACGTACGCGGACCGCCAGCGGGAGTTCCGCCGCCGGCTGCGCGAGTCCGGCATCATCACCGCCGACTTCCGCGGCGTCGGCGACCTGGAGACGGCGGTCCTGGACGCGCTGGTCAAGCTGCGGGAGTCGCAGCGCCGCGCGGACGCCGGTCCCATCCTCGCCGCCGCCGCCGGCGGCCCGGCCGGCGGTGCCCGGCCCTGGATGCTGCCCGCCGGGCCCGGCGACACGGTTCCCCGCACCGAGCTGACCGGACGGGTGGTCGCCGCCGTGCTCGCCGCGGAACGCGGGCCGGTCGTCCTGCACGGCACCGGCGGCATCGGCAAGACGACCGTGACGGCCGCGGCGTGCCGGGCGCCGGCGATCCGGGAGCACTTCGACGGCGGTCTGCTGTGGGTAACCGTCGGCGCGTCCCTGCACGGCGCGCCCCTCGCCGACCGGATCAACGACCTCAGCGAGGCGCTCGGCGGCGTCCGCCCGACCCTGTCCGACCCGGAACAGGCCGGCTTCCACTTCGGCACCCTGCTCGGTGACGAGCCGAGGCTGCTGGTCGTCGACGACGTGTGGAACCGCACCCAGCTGATGCCGTTCCTGCAGGGCGGCCCGGGCACCGTCCGCATCGTCACGACCCGGCTGCGCGACCTGCTGCCCTGGGGCCGCCCGATCGAGGTCCCGGCGATGACCCACCTGGAGGCGATGGCGCTGCTGCTGCGGGACGTCCCAGACAGCGCCCTCCCGGGCGGCGGTGCCACCGGCGGTGCCACCGGCGGTGCCACCGGCGGTGCCACCGGCGGTGCCACCGGCCTCTCTGCCGGTGCGCTGACCAGCGGGGGTCTCTTCGGCGGCGTGCCTGACGGCCGCGTGCCGGACGGGGCGGCGGAGCGGCTGCTGGCCCTGACCGGGCGGTGGCCGGTGCTGCTGCGCCTGGTCAACCGCGCGCTGGTCCGGCACGTGCGGGACGGGATGAGCGTCGCGCGGGCGATCGAGCGGGTGGCGCACCGGATGGAACGCCGCGGCCCGACCGGACTGGACGTCACCCGCGCCGCGCACCGCAGCGAGGCAGTCGAGTCCACGCTGGCCGCGAGCCTCGGGCTGCTCACCGGCCACCGTCTCGACCGCTATCTCGAACTCGCTGTCTTCCCGGAGGACGTGGAGATCCCGCGCGGGGTGCTGGAGGCCTACTGGGGTGCCACCGGCGACCTCGACCCGGACGAGGTCGACGACCTCTGCGAGGAGCTCGCCGACCTCTCCCTCGTCGTCGCCTACCGCCGCGCCCCCGCTGCCCTGCTGCTGCAGGACGTCCTGCGCGGCTACCTGCGCATGCGCGTAGGCCCGCAACGTCTGCGCGATCTGGAAGGGGTCCTCTGCGATGCCCTGCGCGACGCCTTCCTCGACGTCACGACGCCCGACCCGCAGTTCCAGGGCCCGCAGGCACCGGACCCACGAAGTCGGGGTCCGCGGGAAGCGGGCGATCCGTGGTGGCTGCTGCCGGACACGGCGGGCTACGCCTGGAGCAACCTGGTCGCGCATCTGCTCGGCGCGGGCCGGACCGACGCGGTCGCGTCACTGCTGCGGGACCCGCGCTGGCTGCTGGCGAAACTGGCCCGCCCCCAGCTCGGCCCGGTCGCCGTGGAGGCCGACCTCGCGCTCGGCGCCCGCGCCCTGCCCGCCGACCGCGAGCTCGCCGCTGTGCGCCGCGTCGTCCTGCGCGACGCCCACCTGCTCACCCCGACTCGGCCGGCGACCTCACTCGGCGCGATCCTGCTCAGCCGCCTGGACGCCGGGCCCGACCTCGACCCGATCCGCGCCCGGCTCGACCCGCTCGTCCCCGCGCCCCGCCTGGTCAACGGCTGGTCCCGCCCCGACCTGCCGCATCCGGCCCTGCGCCGCACCCTGGGCGGCCACCACCGGTGGGCGGACGGCCTCGCCGTGGCCGACGGTGGCAACCTGCTGGTCTCCACCGGCGTCGACGGCACGGTGCGCCTGTGGGAGGTTCCTGACGGGCGCGGCCAGACCGTCGTGACCGGCCACGACGGCGCGGTGTCGACGTGCGCGGTGGCACCCGGTGGGCGCCTCGTCGCCTCCGGCGGCGCGGACGGCACGGTCCGCCTCTGGCCGGTGCCCGGCGACGGTCCCACGCCCGCCGCCCGGGTGCTGCGCGGGCACCGCGGCGCGGTCACCGCCTGCGCCTTCACCCCGGACGGGCGACGCGTCGTGTCGACCGGCGTGGACGGGACGCTGCGCTGCTGGGACGTCGCCGACGGCACCCCACTGGTCGCCGCGACCGTCTCCGACGCACCGCTACGGGCGTGCGTGCCCGCGGCGGACGGCAGCTGGATCGCGGTCGCCGGCGACGACGGCGTGATCCGGGTCTGTGATCCGTCGACCGGGCGCACGACCGTGACGCTGACCGGCCACGTGGGTGCCGTGCTGGCCCTGACGGCCGCCCCGGACGGCGCGTGGTTCGGATCGGCGGGGGAGGACGGCACGTTCCGGCGCTGGTCGACTCCCGACGGCCAGCAGGTCGGTGTGATCCGCGAACCGGCCGGCGCGATTCGCGGCGCCGCCGTGGGCCGCGACGGCCGACTGCTCGCGACCACCAGCCGGGAGGGCGTGATCCGGCTCTGGGACGCGGTGACCGGCCGGCACCGCACGGACCTGTCCGGCGCGGTGGGCAGCCGTGCCTGCGTCGTGTCCCCGGACGGGTCATGGGTCGCGGCGGCCGGGCGGTACGGCGCGATCCGGCTGTGGGCGACCGACATCGACGAGCCCAAGCCGCCGGTCGGCGGCCGCGACGAGCCGATGCGCGGCGCCGCCGTGCTGCCGCTGGGACCTGGGCCGCTGGTCGTCGCCTACACCGACAACGGCACCGTCGCGAGCTGGAAGCTCGACTCGGGCCAACCCAGCGGCGCGGCCGAGCGTCCCGGCGCGGTGGACCTCGCCCGTGGCGTCGAGGTCGGGCCCGACGCGACCTGGGTGATCGTTCCCGTCGGGCTCACCGCGCTACGGCGCTGGGACCCGTTGACCGGCGAGGTGCTGGCAACCCTCACGGCCGACGTGGAGATCAACGCCTTCGCGCTCGATCCGACGGGCCAGTGGGTCGTCGGTGCCTGCGCGGACGGCACGGTGCGCCGCTGGGGCGCGGCGGGCGGCCAGCCCCTTCCCGTCACGGTCCGCGTGACCAGCACCCCCGGGATGGCGGCCCACTCCTGCGCGGTCAGCCCGGACGGCCGCTGGGTCGCCTCCGGCGGCGACGGCACGGTGCGGCTGTGGTCCGCCCGAGACGCCGACCACCAGGTGGACGCCGTGTCCGACGACGGCGGATCGGCCCACGCCGGCGACGTGCTCGGGATGTCGTTCTCTCCGGATTCCCGGCTGCTCGCGAGCGCGGGTTCCGACCATCTGGTGCGGGTGTGGCAGGTGCCGGACGGCGCGCCCGTCGCGACGCTCGCCGGCCACGTCCACACCGTGCGAGACGCCCGCTTCTCGCCGGACGGCCGCTGGCTCGCCACCGCGGGCGGCGACGGCGCACTGCGGATCTGGGGCACGGCGAACTGGGAATGCGTCACGATCATGCGCTTCGACGGCGCCGCCCGGTCCTGCGCCTGGCTGCCGCCCGACCTCGGCCGCGGCCTCGTCGTCGCCTGCTCGGCCGGCCTGTTTCGCTACGACCTGGAGCTTTGAGCCGATCTGGAGCCCTGGCCTGGTTCGCAGTCGCGACCTGGCTCCAAAGGCCGGCCCGGTGGCGGACGCAGGGCGACGGGCACGCCCGCGACGACCTGCCACACCTCGTCGGCGGCGGCGGCGAGCGCCGCGTTGGCCCGGCCGAGCGCGTCCCGGAAGCGCCGGCCCGCCGCGGTCGCCGGGACGACCCCCGACCCCACCTCGTCGGTGACCGCGACGACGACGCGGGGGGTGTGCCGCCAGGCCTCGACGAGTTCGGCGGTACGGGCCGCGAGTGCGTCCGGGTCGTCGCGCAGCTTCGGGTCGTCGCGCAGCTTCGGGTCGTCGAGAAGTCCGGCCACCCACAGCCCGATGCCGTCGACGAGCAGGGGCGGTCCGGCCGCGCGCAGCAGCGGGACGAGATCGAGTGTCTCCACCGTGGTCCAGGCCGCCGGTCGGCGCGCGCGGTGCGCGGCGATGCGCGCCGCCCACTCGGGATCGCCCGGGTCCGGCGGTGCCGAGGTGGCGACGTACACCACCACCGGCTCGCCGAGCAGCCGCCGCTCCGCCTCCGCGGACTTCCCCGACCGCGCCCCGCCGGTGATCAGCACTCGACGCGGGGCCGGTGCCGACACGGCGGCCACCGCCGGGCGCCCGGCGCGGGGGGCGACGTCGAAGCTCTCCCCGTCGACCGGCGCCCGCGCGCCGACCCGCGCGAGTCGCCGGGCCAGCTCGTCACCCGGCGGGTTGCGATGGCTCAGGTGCACGGCCAGCACGTGCGTCCCGTCGACGACGGCGCCGCGCCGGCGCAGCTCGGCGACGACACCGGCGAAGTCGTCGAGATCGAGATGCTCGCCGAAGCCGGGCCGGTCCCCGTTGTTCTCCTCCAGCAGCACGACGTCGTACGCCCGGCCGGTGACGGCGGCGAGTGTGGCGTCGGGCAGCGGCGCGGCGGTGTCGCAGCCGTACAGCAGCCGCCCGCCGTCCGGCGCGGTGACGTCGTACAGGACCGCCGGCCCGATGCCCGCGTCCCCGTGCCGCGCGGCCAGCGGCCGCACCAGATACCCCCCGCCCAGCGGCGCGCCGCCGGGCGCCGCGTCGCGCAGCCGCCCATCGCCCGGCGATCCATCGCCCAGCGGTTCGGTACCCAGCCGAAGCGGCTCGTCGCCGGCCGTCGCCTGGTGCCAGCGCAGCGGCGCGCCGGGCCGGTCCGGGTCCGAGCCCTCCCCGCGGGCCAGGAAGGCGCGGCACACCTCCAGCGCCGCGGGTGGCGCGACGACGTCGAGCGGCGTCTCGGCGACGGACGACCAGGACCGCCACATGAGGCTCTCCGGCCCGAGATGGTCTGGATGCGCATGGCTGACGAGCAGGTGCCGCAGCCCGGACAGCCGGATGCCGAGACGTGCCGCGGTGCGTGGCACGTCCGGACCGCAGTCGATGAGCAGCGCGCCGTCGACGAGCACCGCCGTCTGCCCGCGGACCTCGTGGGCCCGCGCCCAGGCGCAGGACGCGCAGTCACACCACGGGTTCGGCCAGCCGTCCGCCGAACCCGTGCCGAGCAGGGTCACCCGCATCTGCGGAGATCACACGTGGGGGTGGCGCTTGCGCTCCCAGCGGGTCATCAGCGCGAGCACGGCGGCGAGCAGGAAAATCGCCACGAAGGTGACGACCACCGCGGCCCACCAGGACAGTGGCGGCTCGTGCTGCGCGGACTCGGCGGCAAAGGCGGCGGCGTTGTAGACGGTCGTTCCCACGCGGGTTGATCCTCCCACTCACGAGACAGGTGTGCGAGCACATCCTGGCCCGGGTGTCCCCGTCCGCGCCAGTGCCGTGCGGCCCGCACCGCCGGAAAGGGCCTGGCACGGTTAGATGGGTCCACCGGCTGACCGGCCGGGCGAGCACGGCGGCCCGGACCTGGGCCGCCCGGCTGGAGGGACGCGCCCATGACCTGGACATGGCGATACGAGGTTGAGGACGGATCGACCGCGACGGTCGACGGCGCGGCCGGCTCCGAGTCCTTCACCAGTCAGGGTGACGCGGAGACCTGGATCGGGGAGTCCTGGCGGGAGCTGCTCGCCGGCGGTGTCATCCAGGTCACGCTGCTGGAGGCCGGCCGGCGGGTGTACGGCCCGATGAACCTGCGCCCGGTCACTTGACGGACCGCCAGCTAACGCTGTTAGCTCTTCTTGTGGCTAACGGCGTTAGCTGAATGGTTCGTCGAGGTGGAGGTAACAGGTCATGACAGAGCAGCCGTCGAACGCGCACTACCGGGCCCCCGGCTGGCTCACCCGCAACGTGTTCAACCGCGCAGTCGCGGGCCTGACCCGGGCCGGCGTCAGCCTGCTGGGCAGCCGGGTGCTGGAGGTGCGCGGCCGCACGAGCGGTGAGCCGCGGCGCACCCCGGTGAACCTGCTCGTCCTCGACGGTCGGCAGTACCTGGTCTCCGCGCGCGGGCACGGCCAGTGGGTGCGCAACGTGCGCGCCGCCGACGGCGAGCTGTACCTGCTCCGGGGCCGCTCGCGGACCCGCTACCACGCCGCGGAGATCCCGCCGGCCGACAGCGTCGAGGTTCTGCGCGCCTACCTGAAGCGCTGGAAGGCCGAGGTCGGCGTGTTCTTCGAGGGTGTCGGCCCCAACTCCAGCGACGAGGAGATCCGCCGGATCGCCCCCCGCCACCCCGCCTTCGTGCTCACTGAGGCCGCCCCCGCCGGCTCCGCGCCCACCGGCCCCGCGCCCGCCACGGCATGAACCCGCCGCTCGCCCGCGTCGCGCCCCGGCCCGTCCTGCCCACGCCGTCGCCGCGGGTCGCCGAGATCATCACGGTGTCCCGCGAGCTGCTGGAGAAGGAGGGTGCCGAGGCGCTGACGATGCGCCGCCTCGCCGAGGTGCTCGGCATCCGGGCGCCGTCGCTCTACAAGCACATCAGCGGCAAGCCCCAGCTCGAGGCCCGACTCCTCGAGGCGAGCCTGCTCGAGTTCGGCGACGCGCTGCACACGGTCCTCGACCGCGCCGCGGCTGATCGCGCCGCGACCGGCGGTGCCGCCTCTGACCGTACCGCCGCGGCCGGTGGCGGCACGGGCGACCGGTCCAGCGGTCTCGGCGACGGCGATGGCGGTACCGGCACCGCCACCGTCGTCGACGCGCTGCTCACGGCCTACCGCGGCTATGCCCGCGCGCACCCGAACCTGTACCGCCTGTTCACCGCGGGCCCGCTGGCGCGCGACCAGCTCGCCCCCGGCGTCGAGGACTGGGCCGGCGAGCCGTTCTACCGGGCGACCGGCGACCCCTACCGCGCCCAGGCCCTGTGGGCCGCCGCTCACGGCACCGTCATCCTCGAACTCGACGGCCGCTACCTGCCCGGCTCCGACCTCGACCGCACCTGGTCCGCCCTCGCCGCCGCCTTCGCCGCTGCCTTCGCCGGCTGAGACCCCCTCAGCCCTGCAACCTCCGCCAGCGACCTCACCCACAGCGACCCGCGACCTGGGGTTTATGATCATCTCTGGTGTCGATGTCCGACCAGAACGCAGAGGACGGGCGGACTTCCTGCGGGCGGGAAGTGTGTGCGGGGGAGAGCGCCGCCGTGTCTCGAACCCCGCGTGTCGTGTCCGGTTTATCCCCGCCTTCGCGACACGGGTCGCCGTGACACTGCCAGAACGCTGTCACGACCCGTCGGGACAACCCACACGAAGATCACAACCAGAGACGTCGTCTAGCGGCGCGGGAAGCCGAACAGGCGACCGAGCTCGGCGCCCTCGGCGGTCTCCCGGTCGATCACCGCGGCCGCCGCGTCGGGGCTGGCAAGCTCGGCCTGGCCGGCGCGCAGCAGGCGCTTCGTGCTGGCCAGCACCGCCGGCGGGAACGCGGCGATGGTCCTGGCGAGCTCGCCGACGACGCCGTCCAGTTCGTCGTCGGCGCAGCGGCGCAGCGCCAGCCCGTACTCGACCGCCTCCGCGCTGCTGATCCACCGGGAGGTGAACAACAGCTCGGCGGCGCGCTGCGGCCCGACCGCGCGGGGCAGCAGCACCGAGCTCATCGTCTCCGGCGCGGTGCCGATCTCCGCGAACGGCGCCCGCAGCCGCGCCGACTCGGCGACGACGACCAGGTCGCAGTGCAGCAGCAGCGTCATCCCCACCCCGACCGCCGGGCCGTGCACCCTGGCGACCAGCGGCTTGGACAGGCCGACGACGGCCAGCAGCATCGTGCGGAACGTCTCGGCGACGAGCGTCTGGTCGCTGCGGGGGATCTCGACGAGGTCCGCGCCGGCGCAGAAGGCCCGCCCGGCCCCGGTGAGCAGCACCACCGAGACTGAGTCGTCCGCGTCGGCCGCCGCCACCGCCGCTCCGAGCGCACGGTAGGAGTCGACCGTGAAGGCGTTGAGCCGATCCGGACGGTTCAGCGTGATCCGCCGGATGCCCCCGTCGTCGTGCACGAGGACGACCCCGGACTCGCTCACAGTGCGGCCTCCTCCCGCGCGGCCTCCCCGGACGCAGGTTCCCCGGAGGCGGCCTCGCCGGCGGTGGCTTCCGCGCGGGGGCTCCCGGGATCGGCGTCCTCGGGACCGGCGCCCCCGGAACCGGGTTCGTCGGGGCCGGGCTCGTCGTAGGCGGCCTCGCCGACGGTGACGCCGGGCAGGACGTCGCCCAGCTGCGCGTCGGTCGACACGCCTGCCGCGAACAGCTCGTCGGCGTCGAAACCGAGCTCGGCGAGGATGGCGCGGCTGTCCAGGCCGATCAGCAGCGCCCGGCCGGGCTGGCGTCCGCGCCCGGTCCGCCAGTCGGCGTAGGAGCGGGAGATCCGGATCCGGCCGTACCGCGGGTCGGGGACGATGTGGGTGAAGGCGTTGGCGCGCAGGTGGGGATCGTCGAGCACGCCGTGGAAGGAGAGGGCGGGCAGCGCCGGCACGCCGTGCTCGGCGAGCAGCCGGGCGGCCCGCTCGGTCGGCAGCGCCGCCAGGGCCGCGCCCAGCTCGTCCTCGGTGGCCACCCCGAGGGCCGCGCACAGCCGCCCGCGCCGCGCCGCGCCGTCCGCGGCGACGGCCAGCCAGCCGTCCGCGCAGCGGTGGTAGCGGTGTGCCGCGTCCGGGCCGAGATGGTTGACCGTGCCGCGGACCTGCGGCGGTCGTCCGGCGAAGTCGGTGAGTTCGGCGGACTGGAGGAACCCGGCGGTGCCGGCCAGCGACACGAACACCCGCTGGCCCGCGCCGCCGCGCAGCCGCGCGAACAGGGCGGCCAGCGTGCCCAGCGCCCCCAGCGCGCCGGTGCCGATGTCGACGATCGGGACGGGGGTGGGGGTCGGGTCGTCGGCGCCGCCCTGACCCTCGGCGAGGCCGCTGCGGGCCTGGAAGACCGGGTCGAAGCCGGGCGCGTCCGCGTACTGCCCGGCGTGGCCGTACGCGGACACCGAGGTGTGGACCAGGCCGGGGAAGTCGCGGGCGAGGTCGCCGGGTGCGAGGCCGATGCGCTCCAGCCGCCCGGGCCGCAGGTTCTCCAGGAACAGGTCCGCACCGCTCAGCAGGCCGACCAGCACGTCACGCCCCTGCGGCCGGGTGATGTCGAGGGAGATCGTCCGCTTGTGCTGGTTGGCGACGAGCACGGACATCGGGAACATCCGGAACGAGTCGCCGGTGGTCGACTCGACCCGCACGACGTCGGCCCCCCAGTCGGCGAGCAGCGCCCCGACGAACGGCCCGGCCAGGTAGGACGACGCGTCCACCATCCTGATCCCGTGCAACGGCAGCTGGTCCGCGTCCTCGTCCCCAGCCGCGTCGCCCGCGGCGGTGTCGACGGCGCCGGTGTCACCCGTGGCGGTGCCAGCGACGGCGGCCTCGGCGCCTACGGGCGCGGGCTGCACCGGGACGTCGACCCGTGCGCCGGACCACACCGCGCCATCGGCGGGCAGGTCCGCCACCTCGGGAAACTCGCCGACGGCCGCCGGCGTCCCGGCCAGGATGAACGGTGGGCCGGGCAGCCGGACCCGGCCCAGCTCCGGGTGTTCGCGGTACACGATGCCGCCGTTGGCGGCGACGATGTCGCTGGCGGCCCACTCGTCGCGAGTCCCGATCGGCGCGGCCGGCGCGTCGACGCTGGTCAGCAGGTCGAGCCACTCGGCCACCGGCCTGGTCCGGAACTCGGCCTCCAGCTCGGCGTTGACCAGGGCGCTGGCCTCGTTGTATCCCCAGATCTTCTGGATGTCCCCGTCGACGCCGGGCAGGACCAGGATGTCCATCCGGTCCAGCGCCTCCAGGGCCCGGAAGAACTGGTCCGGCGCGAGCGTGGCCAGGAAGAACCATCGGCCGTCCGACCCCTGGTAGGTGCGCCAGAACGGCAGGCTCGCCAGCCGCTGACTGGCGAAGACCTGCTGGTCGATGCCCGTCGGCGTCATCACGGCCATCTCCGCGGCCGCCGCGTGCAGCCCGCTGACGGCCACCGCCCGGCCCCGCCCGCCCTGGCGGTCCCGGGAGATGAGGCCGGCGATGGCCGCCGCCGCGCCGAGCGCGCCGTGCAGGTTCGTGATCACCGGCACGATCGGGGCGACAGGGCGTTCCACCGTCGCCGGGTAGCGGTCCGCGACGGCGGTGGCCGCGGCGAGCAGCAGCGGATCCTCGGGGACCTCCCGCCATGGCCCGTGCTCGCCGAAGGGCGGCAGCCACGCGTGCACGAGCGCGGGATGGTCCGCGGTGAGCGTGGCCGCGTCCAGTCCGGCGGCGGCCAGCCGGTCCGGCGTGTGATCGACGAGCAGCACGTCGGCGCCCTCGAGAAGCCCACCGAGCCCGTCAGCGGCACCGAGCCCGTCAGCGGCACCGAGCCCGTCAGAGGCACCGAGCCCGTCAGCGGCACTGAGCCCGTCAGAGGCACCGAGCCCGTCAGCGGCACTGAGCCCGTCAGAGGCACCGAGCCCGTCAGAGGCACCGAGCCCGTCAGCGCCATCAGACCCGGCAGCGCCGGCGGGCACGCGTACCACTCGCTTGCCCCGATCCCAGCACAGCAGGCCGGGATCGGTGCCACCCGCTCCCGCCCCCGCGGCGGCCAACGGCAGGGTGGAGGACAACTGGTCGTCGCTGACCGGCGGCGATAACTCGGCGCGCACGACGTCCGCGCCGAGATCCGCCAGCAGCATCCCGGCCACCCGCCCGGCCCGGCCCTGCGTCACCTCCAGGACGCGCACGCCGCGCAGCGGCCCAGGACTTGTGCTCACCGGTCACCTCGTTCGATCGCGGAGGGTGGAATGTGGGCGTGGTCACGCCTTGCCCGTTTCTACCCTGGTCACCCGCGTGGAGGCGAGTTTCAGCCGGTGGTCACGACTCCGGCCAGCACGTCGTCGATCCGCTTGAGGACGGCCGGGTCCAGCGTCACCCCGGACGCGGCGACGTTCTCCCGGACCTGCTCCGGCCGGGACGCGCCGATGATCGCCGAGGAGACGTTGGGGTTCTGCAGCACCCAGGCGACGGCGAGCTGCGCCATCGACAGCCCGGCGTCGGCGGCGATCGGCCGCAGCTCCTGGACGGCGGTGAGCACCTCGTCGCGCATCAGCCGGGAGATGAAGCCCGCGCCGGCGCCGCCGGTCGCGCGGCTGCCCTGCGGCGGCGGCTGTCCTGGCTGGTACTTGCCGGTCAGCACGCCCTGCGCGATGGGCGACCAGACGATCTGCGAGATCCCGGCCTGCTCGCAGGCGGGGACGACCTCGGCCTCGATCGTGCGCCACAGCATCGAGTACTGCGGCTGGTTGGAGATGATCCGATCGAATCCGAGATCGCCGGCGATCCGCACCGCGTCGGTGATCTGCTCGGCCGTCCACTCGGACACGCCGACGTAGAGCACCTTGCCGGCGCGCACCAGGTCGTCGAACGCCCGCAGGGTCTCCTCCAGCGGAACCGACGGGTCGTACCGGTGCGCCTGGTAGAGGTCCAGGTGGTCGGTGCGCAGCCGGCGCAGCGAGGCGTGCGCGGACTCGATGATGTGCTTGCGGCCGAGGCCCTTGTCGTTCTCGCCGGGCCCGGTTGGCCAGAACACCTTGGTGAACAGCTCGTACGACTCGCGTCGGACGCCGGCGAGCGCGTCGCCGAGCACGCTCTCGGCGCGGGTGCCCGCGTACACGTCCGCCGTGTCGAAGGTGGTGATGCCCTCGTCGAGGGCGGCCCGCACACAGGCCGTCGCGGCCTCCGCCTCGATCTGGTCACCGTGCGTGATCCAGTTTCCGTAGGAGATCTCGCTGACCGCCAGTCCACTGCGCCCCAGGCGCCGATGCTTCACATGCCAAACCTATGGCCGGCGACCTGGCGGCCACCACTTGCCTGGCCGCCCGCCGGCCATGGTCCCGCCGGCCTGTGCTGCGGTGGCATTGCGCCGGCGTGGAGCCGGGACCGGGCTCGACGGCCGACGGCCCCGCTCCCTCCGCTTCCCGGCACCACAAGAGGTCTCAGGATGAGCCGTTCAGGTCCACCAGGTGACGGCTGACGGGTCTGAAACCAGACCGTCCGCCCAGTCGACATCGAGATGTCGGCCAGGTCCGCTCGGATCGGTGATCTCGTCGACAAAGATGATCCGTGCGAGCTCCTCCGTGGTCACGTTCGGGCTGAACATCGAAGCAAGCTCGGGCAGTACGTAGTGCTTGCCGATGACAGGACCGTCGGATCCCTCTCGGTATAGCAACACCACACTGTCGGCACCGAGGACGCGGCCGGCGACCCAGACCACATTCTCCCCGAGGATGCTTTTCGGGTCCTGGACCAGGTCGCGGACAAGTCTCACGAGAAGCGCCGGATCGTGGTGCATGGCTTGTCTCCTCCTCGTGGGCATCGACTCTGGCGAAGCTCACCACGAGGCGGAGGGGGATGCTCACCGTCCCCGGTCGGGGACGGTCGGGCGTGGCCGCGGGTCGGGCTCTGGCCGCGCTCACGGTGGACCAACGGCTACGGCCTGGGGTCGGCTACGGCCTGGGGTCGGCGCGGGAGACCCGGGGACGCGGCAGGCGCCAGCGCCGCGGCAGGAGCGCGCGTTGGGCGGCATAGGCGCGCACGCGGACGCGGGAATCCGGGTAGTTCGCGGCCACCCGCCGGCTGACCTGCATGGACAGCACGATCGAGTCGACCACGACGGCGAGGATCCCGAACAGCATCAGCACCGTGGCGGCGAGCCGGATGACGCCGTTGGGCACCAGCCCGCCGATGAAGTAGATCACCGCGGCGATGAGGAAGAACGGGCCGACGTTGATCCGGGTGTCGACGAAGTCGCGGGCGAGGACCCGCTCCGGGGCGCGCTCGCGCGGCGGCAGCCGGCTGACGTCCCCGGACATCATCGCCGCCCGGTACTCCTGGCTCTGCTTGCGCCGGGCGGAGCGTGCCTCCTGCTTGTTCGCGGGCGCGCGGGTCGCGGCGGTGGTGCGGGCGGCGCGGGCGTCGGACCGCTTGGGCGTGGGACGGCCCTTGCCCGCGGTGCGCCGAGGATCGTCGGCGAATTCCGTCTCGACCTCGTCGACCTGCTCGGTGTCGGGTTCCGGAGCGGCGCCCCCGCGCCGTGGGAGCAGGGCCATCAGGGCAGTGCCAACATCTGATCGAGTGCCTTCCGGGCATAGGTGGCCACATCCGGATCGACGGTGATCTGGTTGACGATCTCGCCGCGGGCGAGGGACTCCAGTGCCCACACGAGGTGTGGCATGTCGATCCGGTTCATGGTGGAGCAGAAACACACCGTACGGTCCAGGAAGACGATGGTCTTGTCGGGGTGGCGGGTCGCGAGGCGGCGGACCAGGTTGAGTTCGGTGCCGATGGCGAACGCCGAGCCGGGCGGGGCCGCGTCGACGACGGAGATGATGTACTCCGTCGAGCCGACCAGATCCGCCCCGAGGACGACCTCGCGCTGGCACTCCGGGTGCACGAGGACGGTCACGCCGGGGACGCGGGCGCGCACCTCGTCGACGCTGGCGCGAGTGAACCGGCCGTGCACCGAGCAGTGGCCGCGCCAGAGGATCATCTTCGCCTCGCGCAGCTGCCGGGGGGTCAGCCCGCCGCCGGGGCGGCGCGGATCGTAGACCACGCAGTCGTCCTCGGTCATCCCCAGCTCGCCGATGGCCGTGTTGCGGCCGAGATGCTGGTCGGGCAGGAACAGCACCCGCTCGCCGCCGCGCTCGCCGAACGCCCAGTCCAGGGCGCGCTTCGCGTTCGACGACGTGCAGATCGTGCCGTCGTGACGGCCGGTGAACGCCTTGATGGCCGCCGAGGAGTTCATGTAGCTGACCGGGACGGTGCCCGCGGCGGCGCCGGCGTCGAGCAGGTCGTCGAAGGCCTGCTCGACCTGCTCGGCGGTGGCCATGTCGGCCATCGAGCAGCCGGCGGCCAGGTCGGGGAGGACGACCCGCTGGTGCGGCCCGGTGAGGATGTCGGCGCTCTCCGCCATGAAGTGGACGCCGCAGAAGACGATCGCCTCGGCCTGCGGGCGGGCGGCGGCCTGCTGGGCGAGCTTGAACGAGTCGCCGGTGACGTCCGCGAAGGCGATGACCTCGTCGCGCTGGTAGTGGTGACCGAGGACGAACACCCGGTCGCCGAGGGCTGCCTTGGCGGCGGCGGCGCGGGCCGCGAGGTCGGGATCCGCCGCGGGCGGCAGCTCGCCGGGGCAGTCGACGCCGCGTTCGCTGGCCGGGTCCGACCCGCGGCCGAGCAGCAGCAGGTTGATGGTCATGGCGACTCCTCCGGTCGACCGGCCGTATCGGGCCTGGCCGCCTCCGTCCACGAATGGTCGATGAGACTCTAACTCCGATTGGCCATCGTATGCGTGCTGACGTGCGAGGCGAGGTGACCGGCGTCTCGCCCTGGTCCGGACAGCGACGTGGTCGCCTGCCAGGAGCCTCGCTACGATGGGAAGCGGATCCCGTCCGCTGGTGTTGGGCCGACCAGAAGCTTCGACACTGAAGCTGGGCACGTAGAGCCCATAGAGCGCAGTACCCGACCGGAACCACGAGAGCCTCTCGCCAGGCTTGTCACAGTTAGGGCAGGAGTAGTCCCCATGACCGTTCAGGACACGACGGAGACCGTGGCGCAGCCCTCGAGCGTCATCCTCACCGACACCGCCGCCGGCAAGGTGAAGAACCTGCTGGAGCAGGAGGGTCGGGATGACCTCAAGCTGCGCATCGCGGTGCAGCCCGGTGGCTGCTCGGGCATGCGCTACCAGCTGTTCTTCGACGAGCGCTCGCTCGACGGCGACACCGTCCTGGACTTCACCGGCGTCAAGGTCGCCGTTGACCGGATGAGCCTGCCGTACCTCGGCGGCGCGACGATCGACTTCGTCGACACGATCGAGAAGCAGGGCTTCACGATCGACAACCCGAACGCGCAGGGTTCCTGCGCCTGCGGCGACTCGTTCCACTGATCGCCTGACGGAACCCGCCGCGCCCGGATCCTCTCCGGCCGCGGCGGGTTCCGTGTTTTCCGGGTGTGGGTGGGTCCACCGAGGACGTGGGTGGGTGCCCCGAGGGGGCGGGTAGGCTCCACCATCGTGCGTATCGCCGTGACGGGTTCCATTGCCACCGACCACCTCATGCGCTTTCCGGGCCGGTTCGCCGAGCAGTTGCTCGCCGACCAGCTGCAGAGCGTGTCGCTGTCCTTCCTCGTCGACGAGCTTGTGATCCGGCGCGGCGGAGTGGCGGCCAACATCGCCTTCGGCCTGGGCCGGCTCGGCCTGCGCCCGATCCTCGTCGGCGCGGTCGGCGAGGACTTCGCCGACTACCGCTCCTGGCTGGAGCGGCACGGGGTCGACGCCACCTCGGTGCACGTCAGTGAGATCGCTCACACCGCCCGGTTCGTCTGCACCACCGACGAGGACCTCAACCAGATCGCCTCCTTCTACCCGGGCGCGATGAGTGAGGCCGCCGGCATCGAGCTGCTCCCCATCGCCGAGCGGTTCGGCGGGCTCGACATGGTGATCGTCAGCCCGAACGACCCGGCCGCGATGGTGCGCCACAGCCAGGAGTGCCGCGAGCGCGGGTACCCGTTCGCCGCTGACCCCTCCCAGCAGCTCGCCCGGATGGACGGCCCGCAGATCCGCGAGCTCGTCGCCGGCGCCGCCTACCTGTTCTGCAACGAGTACGAGAAGGCCCTGCTCGCCAGTAAGACGGGCTGGACGGACGAGGACATCCTCGCCAGGGTCGGCGTGCGGGTCACCACCCATGGCAAGGACGGCGTCGTGATCGAGGCGCCGGAGAGCGACCCGATCCGCGTCCCCGTGGTTCCCGCCCGGGCCACCCCGGACCCGACCGGCGTCGGCGACGCGTTCCGCGCCGGCTTCTTCGCCGGGCTGTCGTGGGACCTGTCGCTGGAGCGGTCCGCCCAGGTCGGCTGCCTGCTCGCCACCCTGGTGCTGGAGACCGTGGGCACCCAGGAGTACTCCGCCGAGACGTCCGAGGTGGTCAAGCGGATCACCGAGGCCTACGGCGCGGACGCCGCCACCGAGATCGCCGCCCACCTGCCCGCCTAGGTTGTGTGTCTCGGGTTGCGATCTTCGCGGCGCCCGTTCGCGGCAGCCCGTGTCGCATAATCCGGGCAGAACGGACGGGCCGGCGCGAATTCGCGACACGGTGGCGCTGTCTCCCGTACACGCTTCCCACCCGCGGGAGGTCAGCCCGATTTGCGGCTTATGGGGAGCGGCCGAACCCGGGCCCGGGTTGTGATCTTCGCAACCGTTGGCGCGAGCTTCGTCCAGAGGGCCGAGGCGGCGTGGTGCTAGCTCCGGCGGCGGATGACGAACTCCTCGCCGCCGTCGGGGAGCGTGCGGGTGGAGACGAGCTCCTGATCCCGCAGCCGGCACCAGGCAGCCACGTCCGGGCCGGCGGCAGGGTCGTCCGCCCACAGAGCGATGGTGGCGCCGACGGGGACGGCGCCGAACGCGCGCGCCAGGTCGATGATCGGCAGCGGGCAGCGGCGGCCGCGCGCGTCGATGACGCCGTCGCGCCGGGGCTCGCTCATGCGCCGAGGTGGGGGGCGCCGAGGCTGGCCCGGACCGAGCGGACGACGCCCGGCAGGACGTCGAGCAGGGCGTCGAGGTCGGCCTGGGTGGAGTCCCGGCCGAAGGACACCCGCAGGTTGCCGTGGGTCAGCGCGCCCATCGCGACCAGCACGTGGCTCGGGGTCAGCACGTCCGAGGTGCAGCTGGAGCCCGAGCTGACCGCGATCCCGGCCCGGTCCAGCCCATCCAGCAGCGCCTCGCCCTCCACGTACAGGCAGGAGAAGGCGCTGATGTGCCCCACCGTCGGCGCCACGGCCGGGTCGCCGAGCAGCTCCACGTCGTCGATCAGGGACGGTAGCCGGCGGCGCAGCTCGGCGACGTGGCCGGCCAGCCGCGGGGCCTCCTCGGCGATCTCCGTGGCGCGGGCGGCGAGCGCGGCCGCGGCGGCGACGACCGACGGGACGTCCGGGAAGCCGCCGGCGGCCGCGTCGGGCCCGGCACCGGGGCGGGGATCGCGCCAGCGGGTGCCGGTGCGCACCACGAGGATGCCGACGCCGGCCGGGCCGCCGTACTTGTGCGCGCTGGCGGTCAGCAGGTCCGCGCCGAGCGCGCCCAGGTCCACCGGGATGTGGCCGACGGTGACGGCGGCGTCGGTGTGCAGGGGTACCCCGGCGTTGTGCAGCCGCTCAGCGACCTCGGCCACCGGCTGCAGGGTGCCGACCTCGTGGTTGGCGTGTTGGAGGCTGGCCACGGCCGTGCCGGGAACCGGGGTGAACGCCGCCGGGTCGACCCGGCCGAGGCGGTCGACACCGACCTCGACGACGCGGCCGCCGGCCTGTTCGTGATGGCGGGCCGCGTGCAGCACGCTGGAGTGCTCGACCGCGCTCACCATGACGGCGTCGCCGGCGCGGCGGCGAGCGGCGGCGGTGCCGAGCAGGGCCAGGGTGGCGGCGGTGGCGCCGCTGGCCGTGAAGCTGATCTCATCTGGCCGGGCGCCGAGCACCCCGGCGACCGTCTCCCGGGCGGCGTCGAGGAGCCTGCGGGCGTGGCGGCCCTCGCGGTACAGGCGTGCGGGGTCGGCCCAGCCCTCATCGAGGGCTACCAGCAGCGCCTGCCGGGCGACGGGGTGCAGGGGAGTGGTCGACGCGTGGTCGAGATAGGCCGGCACGGGCCTGACGCTACGCCGGAGAACCGGCCGGGACGGGGCCCGGCGGGGGTCTTCGTCACAGCCCCTTGATGGGGCCTGAGGCGAGAAGCTGCCGAGCCGCTGAGATACGCTGCTGCCGCACCATCTACAGCGTGTCGAAGACAGCCTGTCGTCCGGCGGGATCTACCGGGGTGACATGGCGTTTGAAGGGGTTTCGCGGGCACCGGTGGACGGGGTTCGCCGTGCGGCGCGAGCCGCTAGTCGTGGGAGGCAGGACCTGGTGAGGAGATCCTTCGGTCGGACCCGGCCGTCGGTCGCGGATGTGTCCGCTGGCGCTGGAGCCGGCCGGGCCGGCTCGCGCGGGCGGCGCCTGCGACTGGTCGGTCCGCTCGCGCTCGTGGGGCTCGCGGCGACCGCCTGCGACAGGCCGAACTTCGGCTACCCCGATGGTGTGACGAATCATTCGCCGCGCCTGCTGAATCTGTGGCAGGGCTCGGCGATCGCCGCCCTTGTCGTCGGCGTAATCGTGTGGGGCATGATCCTCTACGCGGTGGTGGCCTTCCGCCGCCGCAGTGACGTGCTGCCGCGTCAGGTGCGCTACAACCTGCCGGTCGAAATTCTGTACACGGTCGTACCGGTGGTCGTGGTGGCGTCGATGTTCTTCTACACGGCGCGCGACGAGTCCGAGGTCACAAAGCTGTCGGCCCATCCGGATGTGACGGTCGACGTCATCGGCTTCCGGTGGAACTGGCAGTTCAAGTACATCGACCCCGGCACCGGCCAGACGGGGCCGAACCAGATCGAGGTCACCGGCCGGCCCGGTGAGCCCGCGGTGCTGGTGCTCCCGCAGGGCCGCTCGATCCGGTTCGTGGAGACGTCGCCGGACGTCATCCACTCCTTCTGGGTGCCCGAGTTCCTGTTCAAGCGGGACGTCATCCCTGGGCGGATCAACCAGTTCGAGCTCACCGTCACCAAGACCGGAACGTTCATCGGTCGGTGTGCCGAGCTCTGCGGAACCGACCACGACCGGATGAACTTCTACGTGAAGGTCGTGCCGCAGGACGAGTACAACAAGTTCATCGCGGACCGGCTCAACGCCCCCGTCGCGTCCACCTCGGTCGCGGCGTCCGCGAGCACCGCAGCCACCGGGAGCGGACAGTGACCCTCGTGCACGAACCGGGTGTCGGCCACGCCGAGCCCGAGCAGCCTCATCTACCCAAGCGGACGAACCTGCTCGGGTACCTGCGCACGACGTCCCACAAGGACCTCGCGGTCATGTACTTCGTGACCTCGTTCGCGTTCTTCCTGTTCGCCGGCATCATGGCGATCATGATGCGGTCCGAGCTCGCCCGGCCGGGGCTGCAGTACTTCTCCAACGAGCAGTTCAACCAGCTGTTCACCATGCACGGCACGCTGATGCTGCTCATGTTCGCGACGCCGATCGCGTTCGCGTACGCGAACTTCCTGATCCCGCTGCAGATCGGCGCTCCGGACGTCGCCTTCCCGCGGCTGAACGCGCTGTCGTACTGGTTCTTCCTGTTCGGCAGCCTCACCGTGGTGGCCGGCTTCCTGACGCCGAACGGAGCCGCGTCGTTCGGCTGGTTCGCCTACGCCCCGCTGAACAACGAGGTGTACTCACCGGGCGCCGGCTCCGACCTGTGGATCATGGGTCTGGCCGTGTCGGGTCTCGGCACCATCCTCGGTGCCGTCAACATGATCACCACGATCCTGTGCATGCGCGCCCCCGGCATGACGATGTTCCGGCTGCCGATCTTCTGCTGGAACTTCCTGGTCACGTCGATCCTCGTGCTGATCGCGTTCCCGGTGCTCGCCGCGGCGCTGCTGGCGCTGGAGGCCGACCGCCGCTTCGGCGCGCACGTGTTCGACGCGGGCAACGGCGGCGCACTGCTGTGGCAGCATCTGTTCTGGTTCTTCGGGCACCCCGAGGTCTACATCCTGGCGCTGCCGTTCTTCGGCATCGTGAGTGAGATCCTGCCGGTGTTCTCCCGCAAGCCGCTGTTCGGCTACAAGGGCCTCGTCTACGCCACCATCGGCATCGGCGCCCTGTCGGTCGCCGTGTGGGCGCACCACATGTTCGTCACCGGCGCGGTACTGCTGCCCTTCTTCGCGTTCCTGTCGTTCCTCATCGCGGTGCCCACCGGCATCAAGTTCTTCAACTGGATCGGCACGATGTGGCGCGGGCAGCTCACCTTCGAGACGCCGATGCTGTTCTCCATCGGCTTCCTGGTGACGTTCCTCTTTGGTGGTCTCACCGGCGTGCTGCTGGCCAGCCCGCCCATCGACTTCCACGTCAGCGACAGCTACTTCGTCGTCGCGCACTTCCACTACGTGATCTTCGGAACCGTCGTGTTCGCGGCCTACGCCGGGACCTACTTCTGGTTCCCGAAGGTGACCGGCCGGATGATGAACGACCGCCTCGGAAAGATCCACTTCTGGACGGTCTTCCTCGGCTTCCACGCCACCTTCCTGGTGCAGCACTGGCTGGGCCTGAAGGGCATGCCGCGGCGCTACGCCGACTACAGCCCGACGGACGGGTTCACCACGCTGAACACGTTCTCGACCGCCGGCTCGTTCCTGCTGGCGATCTCGACGCTGCCGTTCATCTACAACTTGTGGCACTCGTACCGGAAGGGTCAGCTGGCGGTCGTCGACGACCCCTGGGGCTACGGCAACTCGCTGGAATGGGCGACCTCCTGCCCGCCGCCCCGGCACAACTTCCGGTCGCTGCCCCGGATCCGCTCCGAGCGGCCGGCGTTCGACCTGCACTTCCCGGCCACCGTCGGCCGGGTCGACTACCATGCGACACCCGAGATCGGTTAGGGCGGCGATCGTATGAAGGTGGAAGGCATCATCTTCAGCTTCTTCGGCATCTTTGCCGGGGTCGTGGCGCTGGTCTACTGGTTCTGGGCGAAGGACCCGACCGGCACCGCGGCGCTCACCCTCACCACCGGGCTCGGCCTGCTGGTGGGCGGCTACCTCATCTTCACCGGCCGCCGGATCGGCATGCGACCGCAGGACCTGCCCGACGCCGAGATCGCCGACGGTGCGGGCGAGCTCGGGCACTTCACCCCGGGCAGCTACTACCCGTTCTTCATCGGCGCGAGCGCGGTGACCGCGGCGATGGGGTTCGTCTTCGGCATCTGGCTGGTCGTCCTGGGCGGGGCGCTGGTCGTCACGTTCGTGACCTGCCTGGTGTTCGAGAACTTCTGGCACCCGCCGATTCCCGAGGACTGAGCCCGCGGCGCCGAGCGCGGCACGACCGACAGGGGCCGGGCAGCCCACCTCACGGTGGCGCTGCCCGGCCCCTGTCGCGTTGCCTGAGGTCTGTCGCGTTGCCTGAGGTCTTGTCGCGCCCGGGTTGTCGCGGCCTGCTGGCTCAGGAGGCCGCCCATGGTCCGCTGCCCGCCCTGGCCCCGCTGTGCCCGCCCCTTGGCCGGCGGCTCAGCTCCTGGCGGCGGCCTGGCTGGCGTCCACCCAGCCGGCGAGAACCCTGCCGGCGGCGCCGGAGTCGAGGGCGTCCGCGGCCGCGGGCAGGGCGGCGGCGATCTGCTCGGCGACCGGGGCCGTCGTCGGGCCGCCGGCGGCGACGAGGGCCGCGGCCGCGGCGAGCAGCACCGCGTCGCGGACCGGGCCGGGCTCACCGGCGAGTACCCGGCGGGCCACGGCCGCGTTGTGCGGGGCGTCAGCGCCGCGCAGGAGGGCGACATCCGGTACGTGGATGCCGACGTCGCGCGGGTCGAAGCGCTCCCGGCGCGGCTGGTCCGCCGCGCCGACGACCCACACGGTGGACGTCGTGACCGGGGTGAGCTCGTCGAGGCCGTCGTCGCCGCGGAAGACCAGCGCCCGGGTGCCGCGGTCGGCCAGGACCTGGGCGACGACGGGGGCGAGGCGCGGGTCGGCGACACCGATGGCCTGGGAGCCGGGGCCCGCCGGGTTCGTCAGCGGGCCGAGGATGTTGAACGCGGTGGGCACGCCGAGATCGCTGCGTGGGACCGCCACGTGCCGGAACGCCGGGTGGAAGATCCGGGCGAAGCAGAAGGCGATGCCGGCCGCCGCCAGCGACTCCTCCACCCCGGCCGGCGGCAGGTCGACGACCACGCCCAGCTCGGCGAGCAGGTCGGCGGAGCCGCAGGACGACGACGCCGCGCGGTTGCCGTGCTTGATCACGGGCACGCCGGCGCCGGCGACGACGAGCGCCGCCATCGTCGAGATGTTGACCGTGTTCGAGCGGTCGCCGCCCGTGCCGCAGGTGTCCACCGCGCGGGCGCGCGTCTCGTCGGGGACGCGCAGCGGCGCGGCGTGGGCGAGCATCGCCTCGATCAGGCCGCCGATCTCGGCGGCCGTCTCGCCCTTGGCCCGCAGGCCCACGGCGAGGCCGGCGATCTGCGCATGCGACGCGGCGCCGGCCATGATCTGGTCCATCGCCCACGCCGTCTGCCCGCGGGAGAGAGACTCGCCGGCGAGCAGCGTCCCGATCAGCTCCGGCCAGCTCGACGCGACGGTGCTGGCGGAGGCGGGAACCGGGGCGGCTGCCTCGACGGTCACCGCCGTCAGCCGGCCAGCTGGGCGCCCGTGAGCGGCCGGCGCGCGGCCGCCCCGCCGGCACGGGCCCGCAGCAGGGTCACGACCGCCTCGGTGAGCTGGCCCGGGTCGACCGGGTGGGTGACGACCGCGTCCGCCTGCGACCAGGTGGCGAGCCAGCGGTCATCCGGGCGGGCGACGAGCAGGATGGTGGGCGGGCAGTCGGCGACCTCGTTCTTGAGCTGCCGGCACAGGCCCATGCCGCCGCTGGGGGTGGCCTCGGCGTCGAAGATGCAGAGGTCCGCCTCGTGATGATCGACGACGGCGATGGCCTCGGTGGCATCCGCGGCCTCGGTGAACGCCAGCGGGCCCACGTCCTCGGCGGGCTGGCGGCCGAGGACGGAGATGACACGCGCGCGCACGTCAGCACGGTCGGCGTAGACGAGGACGGTCTTCATGGCGTCCGCGGCCCTTCCCGAGTTGCGCCCGCCGCTGGCCGGCGGCGCGATCCGTCCCGAAGATTACCCGGTCGGGCGCGGGTCCGCGTGGCGTCCCGGTTGCCCCCGGGTGGGGCCGGTTGCCCTCGGGCGGCCTAAGGAGTGATACTGAGAGTCGTTCTCAATGAAGCCGACGGGCGTGACTGATGACCGACCAGACCGATCTTCGACTGACCCCCCAGCGGATGGCCGTGCTCGAGGTCCTGCGGGCCGCGGACGACCACCCGACGGCCGCGGAGGTGTACGAGCGGGTGCGCCGCGCGTCGCCGGGGATCGGCAGCGCTACGGTGTATCGCACTCTGGCGCTGCTGGTGTCGACCGGTCGGGCCCTGGAACTCACCCTGGGTGACGGCGCGGCGGCGCGGTACGACGCCAACACCCGTCGGCACGACCACGCGGTCTGTGACGGCTGTGGCCGGGCGGTCGACCTCGATCATCCCGTCCCCGACGGGATGATGGCGGAGATCGCGCGCCGCTCGGGTTTCGCCATCACCGGCTACGACCTGCAGTTCCGGGGACTGTGCCCGGACTGTCAGGGCTCGGACCGTCAGACAACCCCCTCCGAAGGAGCGCTCCATGCCGAAGCTTGACGGCACCAAGACCCACGAGAACCTCAAGGAGGCGTTCGCCGGGGAGAGCCAGGCGAACCGGCGTTACCTGTACTTCGCCCGCCGGGCCGACATCGAGGGCCTCACCGACGCGTCCTCGCTGTTCCGCGACACCGCGGAGGGCGAGACCGGCCACGCGTTCGGCCACCTCGACTTCCTCGCCGAGGTCGGCGACCCGGCCACCGGCGAGCCGCTCGGCACCACCACGAAGAACCTGGCCAGCGCCGTGGCCGGCGAGACCTACGAGTTCACCGCCATGTACCCCGGCTTCGCGAAGACCGCCCGCGAGGAGGGCTTCGAGGAGATCGCGGACTGGTTCTCGACCCTCGCCCGGGCGGAGAAGACCCACGCCGGCCGGTTCAAGAAGGCCCTCGACGCGCTCAACGCCGAGGAGACCGCCGACGCCTGAGCGGCGCCTGGTACCTCGGCTCCACGCGGCACGGGGCTCGTGGCGCCGCACCGCGCTGAGCTGAGCTGAACCGCACCGGCGGCCGGCCTCCCGGGCGTTCCCGCGCCCGGGACCGGTCGCCGGCGCCGTTCTCGCACCATTCCCACCGACTTCCCGCCGACTCCTACCGACCACCGACTCCTACCGACCACCGTCCGTCCGGACAGGAGGCCGCATCATGGCGCTCACCGTCGCCGACATCACCACCGACCACCAGGCGTACGCGGCGCGTCGACCCGAGCTGCGCCGGGAGATGCTCCCTGTGCGCGCCGAGCGCCGCGTCCGGGTGGGGGACATCGTCGTCGTCGAGTTCGAGAACGAGCAGACCCTGCGCTACCAGGTGCAGGAGATGGTCTACACCGAGCGGCTGACCGCCTCCGCGGACGTCGCCCACGAGGTCGAGGCGTACTCGCGGCTGCTGCCGGGCAGTCATGTGCTGACGGCGACCGTCTTCGTCGAGCTCGCGGTCCTCGAGACGGTGCGCGAGGAGCTGCGCCGCCTCGCCGGGCTGCAGCACAGCGTGTTCCTCGAGATCGGTGGCCGGCAGGTGGCCGGGCAGGAGATCCCCGGCCTCGACGAGGACCCGGACGTGCCCACCGAGACCGTCTCGGTGCACATGGTGCGCTTCGTCCTCGACGACGAGCTGCGCGACGCGTTCCGCGATCCCGCCGTGCCGGCGGAGCTCGTCGTCGACCATCCCGAGTACAGCGACGGCACGCCGCTGACGGGCGCGACCCGCCGGGCGCTGATCGCCGACCTGGCCCTGCGCGCCTGACGAACATCCGCGAACGGGAAACTTGTTGGGGCTGGGCTGTTCGGCGGCGCCGTGGCCGGGTACCCGGGCCTTACGGCACGACACGTCAGCACGTTCATCCACGTCAAGGGAGTCCCCGTGACCGATGACCAGCTACGTCCCGACAGCGTCCCCGGCCCCGCGGCCCTCGCGGGGGTGCCCGGCGCCCGGGCGTCCGAGCAGGGCAGCGCGGCCCGAGCGGCCCTGCGCCGGCTGGCCGCGGGGGAGGACGAGCGTTCCGCGCTCGGCGACCTGGCGCTCGCCGACGTCCTGCTGCCCGATCTCGGCAACGAGGTCAGCGACCTCGCGGACGAGGACAGCGACGTCCTGCAGCTGCCCGTCGCCGAGCGCCAGGACGGCACGCAGTTCGTCCCGACGTTCACCTCCGAGCACCGCCTCGCCGAGGCCCTGCCCGAGGTGGACCGCTACCGGACCGTCCAGATCGCCACCCTGGGCCGGATCTGGCCGTCCGACGACCTGCTGCTCGCCGTGGACCCCGGCTCCGACGCCGGGATCGCGCTGCCGGCCGAGGGCCTGCGCGCCCTGGCCGCGATGTCCGGCTGAGCCATGTCGAGACGCCCGGGCGGTTGAGACTCGCCTGGGCGATGCCGTCCGGCCGGACGCCGTCGTTCGGCCGGACGATGCCGTTCGGCCGGACGGTGCTGTCCGGCCGGACGGTGCTGTCCAGCTGGCGAGGTCCCGCCGAGCCCGTCCGCGGGGGACTCCCGGTGCCGCGCGTGCCGACCGGCCCGGTGCGCGGGTGCCGGGCGACCCGGCTCAAGGGGAGGACGCGGGACGGGTGAGGCACGCAACATCCGTCGAGATCGACCCGATCGGTGGGCTTTTTTCGCGGGGGTCGACCTCGGGTCCGTGGCCTGCGTTTCTCCTTGTGGTGCAGCGGTTTGCGCGGTCTGTGCCGGGCTCCGCGCGCCGCCGCGGGTCGGTCATCGACGAGTCGTAGTCCTACCGAACGTCGAACCTACGGTGGCGCCTGCGCCGACGCGTGCCAGAATGACCGACGTGGCCTCAGCCCCCGTCCTCGAGAAGGCTCCTCCACCACACCCGACGGCCAACCGTCCCTCGATGGTCTCGGTCGGCACGGTCGTGTGGCTGTCGTCGGAGCTGATGTTCTTCGCGTCCCTGTTCGCGATGTACTTCACGATCCGCTCGGTCAACAGCGGCAACTGGCCGCCGGTCACCGGCGACCCCGCCGGTTCCGAGCACGGGCCCGTGGAGCTGCACGTCGGGTACGCGCTGTTCTTCACCGTGATCCTGGTGCTCTCCAGCGTCACCTGCCAGCTCGGTGTGTTCGCCGCCGAGCGCGGTGACGTGTTCGGGCTGCGCCGCTGGTATCTGATCTCCCTGATCATGGGGCTGATCTTCGTCGGCGGCCAGGCGAACGAGTACTTCGGCGAGAACAAGTTCACGATGGCGTCGCATGCCTACGGGTCGGTGTACTACCTGACCACCGGCTTCCACGGCCTGCACGTCATCGGTGGTCTCGTCGCGTTCGTCATGGTGCTGGGCCGGTCCACGTATGGGCGTTTCACGCCGGAGAAGGCGACATCGGCGATCGTCGTGTCGTACTACTGGCACTTTGTCGACGTCGTCTGGATCGCCCTTTTTGCGACCATCTACCTCCTCCAGTGAGCGACATGACTGAATCCTCGGGCACCTCGCCGGACACCCCGCCGGAACCCACGTCGACCGCGGCCACCGAGCCCGTCGCGGCGGCCGACGACTCGGCGGCACCTGAGCCGGCCGCGACCGCCGCGTCGACCGCGGTAACCCGGCGGCTGGGCCGTCGTCGCGGCGAGCGCGGACCGGGACTGTCCGCGCGCCGCCGCCGCCGTTCCTCGGCGCTCGTGCTGATGTTCGGCCTGCTGGCCACCGGCGTGCTGTGGACGGTCCTCGCGCCCGGCGGCAACGCCGCGCAGCAGACCGACGACAACGCCGCGGTGCGCCAGGGCAGGGCCCTCTACCAGCAGGGCTGCTCCACCTGCCACGGGCTCGGCGCCGGCGGCACCACCACCGGCCCCAGCCTGATCGGCGTCGGCGCCGCCGCCGTCGACTTCCAGGTCTCCACCGGCCGCATGCCGCTGGCGGCGCCGGCCGCGCAGGCCGACCGCAAGCCGACGCTCTACTCCCGGACCCAGATCGACCAGCTCGCGGCGTACATTGACAGCCTCGGTGGTGGACCTGAGGTTCCCAAGGTCACCGATGCGGCGCTGGACGACGCCGACCTGTCGCACGGTGGTGAGCTCTACCGGGCGAACTGCGCGCAGTGCCACCAGGCCGTCGCCCAGGGAGCCCCGCTGACCTACGGCAAGTTCGCCCCCTCGTTGAGCGAGTCCACCCCGACGCAGATCGTCGAGGCCATGCGCACGGGGCCGGAGTCCATGCCGGTCTTCGGTGACCGCCAGATCAACGAGGAGGACGCCGTCGCGGTGGCGGCGTACATCCGGCACCTGAACGACTCGAAGAGCCCGGGTGGCTACAGCCTCGGCAAGTACGGTCCGGTGCCCGAGGGTCTGCTGGGCCTGCTGGTGGGCGTGGGCGGCCTGCTGGCCGTGTGCCTGTGGATCGGAGCGAGGCAGAAGGTATGAGTGACAAGACGGGCCCGGGGACGGCGGGACCGGGCGATCCAGCCGAGTCGGCCGGCAGCGTCTTCGCGCGGTCGAAGCACCCGGTCGACACGGCGGGACGGCCGGTGAAGGGGTCGAACGTCTCGGCCGGCGGGCCGGACGTGCCGGCCGGCACGCACGACGGTCCGGAGGCGCTGGGGACACCGCCGCACCAGACCGACTCCAGCCGCGATCCCGAGACCACGGTGATGCGGCCGGGGGCGCACGGGGGCGGGGTCACCCCGCGGCCGCCGCGGGCGGAGGACGTCGACCACCGGGCCGAGCGCCGCGCCGAGCGGCTGATCGCCTTCTGGTTCATGATCTCGGTCGTCGGCACGGTCGGCTTCGTCATCACGAACTTCGTCGGTGACAAGCACAAGCAGTACTACACGCCGTGCCTGGGCTCGGCCCTCGGCATGGCCGTCGGCGGCCTCGGCATCGGGCTCATCCTGTGGGCCAAGCGGCTGATGCCGCACGAGCATGCGGTCCAGGAGCGGCACGCGTTCACCTCCCCCAAGGAGGAGATCGCGGTCACCGAAGCGGAGATCACCAGCGGCTTCGCCGACACGGGGCTGGCCCGGCATCCGCTGCTGCGCCGCACCCTGCTGGGCGCCGGCACGGTGCTCGGCGGCCTGGTCGTCGTGCCGCTGCTGAACCTGACGAACTCCAAGCCCGGCAAGAAGCTCGACCACACCTCCTGGGTGAAGGGCGCGCGCCTGGTCACCGAGGACGGCCGGTACGTCAAGCTCGGTGACGTGTCCATCGGCGGCATCGAGACGGTCTTCCCGGCCATCCCGGTCACCGCCGCCGACGGCTCGGTGACCTACAAGCCGAAGACCGACCTGCACACCAAGGCGGACAGCACCACGATCCTCATCCGCCTGCCACCGGGGGTGGACCAGCCGCGCAAGGGGCGGGAGAACTGGTCGGTCGACGGCCACGTCGCCTACTCCAAGATCTGCACGCACGCCGGCTGCCCGGTGAGCCTCTACGAGCAGCAGACGCACCACCTGCTCTGCCCCTGCCACCAGTCGGTCTTCGACGTGCGGGACGGGTGCCGGGCGATCTTCGGGCCGGCGAGCCGGTCCCTGCCGCAGCTGGCCATCGCCGCGGACGCGGACGGCTTCCTCCACGCCCGCGACGGTGACTACGACGAGCCCGTCGGTGCAGCCTTCTGGGAGCGCTCATGACAACCGCATCCCCGCCCGAGTTCGTCAAGCGACCGGGTCCGGTCCGCAAGGCCAACCGGGCCATCGACGACCGGTTCGGCACGCAGGCCGGGCTGCGGCGCAACCTGAACAAGGTGTTCCCCGACCACTGGTCGTTCATGATCGGGGAGATCGCGCTCTACAGCTTCGTCGTCCTGCTGCTGACCGGCATCTACCTCACGCTGTTCTTCGACCCGTCGAACACCGAGATCATCTACAACGGCTCCTACGTGCCCCTCAAGGGCGTGGAGATGAGCCGGGCGTACGCCTCGACGCTGGACATCAGCTTCGACACCCGGGCCGGGCTGGTGTTCCGCCAGATCCACCACTGGGCGGCGCTGGTCTTCGTCGGGTCGATCGTCGTCCACCTGCTGCGGGTGTTCTTCACCGGTGCCTACCGCAAGCCACGTGAGGTCAACTGGCTGATCGGTGTCGGCCTGCTGATCCTCGCCATCCTCGAGGGCTTCGCCGGCTACTCGCTGCCCGACGACCTGCTGTCCGGCACCGGTCTGCGGATCGCCGCGTCGATCGCGCAGTCCATCCCGATCATCGGGACGTGGGCGTCGTTCATGCTGTTCAACGGCGAGTTCCCGGGCGAGAACTTCCTGCCCCGGCTCTACGTGATCCACATCCTGCTGGTGCCGGGCGTCCTGCTGGCGCTGATCGGCGCCCACATGGGCATCCTGTGGCACCAGAAGCACACGGACTTCCCCGGGCCGGGCAAGACCGAGGACAACGTCGTCGGCCACCGGGTGTTCCCGGTGTTCGCGGTGAAGTCCGGCGGGTTCTTCATGATGGTCTTCGCCATGCTCGCGCTGCTCGGCGGCCTGGCGCAGATCAACCCGATCTGGATGTTCGGTCCGTACGACCCGTCGAAGGTGTCCTCGGCGTCCCAGCCCGACTGGTACATCGGCTTCCTCGACGGCTCGACCCGACTGATGCCGCCCTGGGAGTTCCGCGGCCTCGGCCACACGGTCCCCGCGGTGTTCTGGCCGACGGCGGTGTTGCCCGGCATCCTGTTCACGCTGCTGGCGATCTACCCGTTCCTGGAAGCCAGGTTCACCGGCGACACCAAGTCGTACAACCTGCTCCAGCGGCCGCGGGAGGCCCCGACCAGGACCGCGCTCGGGGCGATGTCGATCAGCTTCTACCTGGTCCTGTGGATCTCGGGTGGCAACGACGTCATCGCCAAGACGTTCAGCATCTCGCTGAACGCGATGACCTGGGCCGGCCGCATCGGGCTGATCATCGTTCCGCCGATCGCCTACGCGGTGACGAAGAAGCTCTGCCTGCACCTGCAGGAGAAGGACCACGAGGTCGCCCACCACGGCATCGAGACCGGCATCATCCGGCAGCTGCCGAGCGGCGAGTTCGTGGAGGACCACCGGCCGAAGCCCGAGCCGACGCCCGACCACCCGCTCGTCCCGACCGACCGCTACGCGCTGCCGTCGGCGAACGGGCACGGGGACGGCGACGGCAAGGGACTCGCCCGGCGGGCCGGGAAGGCCGTCAGCGGCTTCTTCGTCGAGGAGAAGGAACACTGAGCCGACGGCCCTGAGCCGGATGGCGCGACCAGCGCCGACGGCACGGACGCAGGTCAGTTGACGGCCGCGGGGCCGGTCCACCCGGGAGGGCGGGCCGGCCCCGCGGCCGTTGCCGTGGAGGCAGCCGCGGCAGGGCCCGCCGTGGTCGAGGCCGTCGCGGTCGAGGCCGTCGCGGTCGGGCTCGGGGTCGGGGTCGCTGCCGTGGTCGGGGTCGCTGCCGTGGTCGGGGCGGCATAGCTGCGGGCGGCCCGCGTCGCGCCGGCCGCCGGCCAGCTCCAGGTGCCGTCGAGGCGCACCAGCCGCACCCCCGAACCGGCCAGCCAGCGGCCGATCCGCTCGGTCTCCTCGACCGACGCGCACGGCGCCGGCCCCGGCCCCGGGCGCACCGTCTCGGCGCTGGCGACCGCGGCGTCCACCCACGGCCGCGGGTCGATCCCGCGCGCGACCGTCACCGCCGACGCCAGCCGGCCGTATCGCACGACGACCAGGTCCCAGCCGGCGTCGGCGGTCGGCGCGGCGGCGACGAGCTCCGGCACCCGGGTGAGCGCCGCCAGCCGCTGCCCGCGGGCGGCGGCGCGCACGAAGGCGATCATCCGGTCGCGGGTGACGGCGGCCTCCTCGTAGCGTTCCTCGGCGGCCAGCCGGTCCATCCGCCTGGTCGCCACGGCGACGACCGGCGCGGGATCGCCGGTGATGGCCGCGCGGGCCGCGGCGACGTGGCGGGCGTAGGCGTCGACGTCCTCCCGCCCGTCACACGGGGCCCCGCAGCGGCCCAGGTCCGCGAGGGCGCAGGCGGGGCGGCGCACCCGCGGCGACAACCGGGGGGTGCACTGGCGCAGCGGCACGGCGGCGAGCAGCGCGTCGGCGGCGTCGTCGGCCTCCCGGACGCTGCCGAACGGGCCGAGGTAGGTGCCGTCGTCGCGGGCGGCGCGCACTCGGGACAGCCGGGGGAACGGCTCGTCGGTGAGCCGGACGTACACGGCACGCTCGGGGAAGCGGGAACGGCGGTTGTACGGCGGCTTGTGCTCGGCGATCAGCCGCAGCTCGCGCACCTCGGCCTCCAGCGCGTGCGCGCAGCCGATCGCGTCGACCCGCTCGGCCAGCGCCACCATCTCGGCCATCCGGGTACGTGGCTCACTGGCGGTGAAGTAGGTGCGCACCCGCGAGCGCACCGACCGCGAGGTGCCGACGTACAGGGCACGCCCGTCGGCGCCGCGGAAGACGTAGACGCCGGGGCCGGTGGGCAGCCCGTCGGCGAGATGCCGCTTGCGCCGCTGGGCCGAGGAGACCCGGGAGCTGTATTCGTGCACCTCCTCCAGGGTGCGCACGCCGAGGTTGCCGAGGCGCTCGAACAGGCCGTGCAGCACGTCGACGGTGGCCTGGGCGTCGGCCAGCGCCCGGTGGCAGGGCGCGGTGGTGCTGCGGAACAGCCGGGCCAGCGTGCCGAGCCGGCAGTCCGGGGCCTCGTCGCGGCTGATCACCCGCCGGGCGACGCGCAGGGTGTCGAGATGCTCCCAGGCGGGCTGCGGGTAGCCGCAGCGCTCGACGGCGGCGCGCAGGAAACCGAGGTCGAACGGCGCGTTGTGGGCGACGAGCACGGCGCCGCGGGCGAACTCCAGGAAGGTCGGCACGACCTCGGCCTCGGCGGGGGCGGTGGCCACCATCGCGTCGGTGATCCCGGTGATCACCGAGACCATCGGCGGGATGCCGGCGCTCGGCCGCACCAGCGTGGACATCTCCGCGAGGATCTCTCCGCCGCGCACCCGCACCGCGCCGATCTCGGTGATCTCGCTGGTCGCCGCCGAGGTGCCGGTCGTCTCCAGGTCGACGACGACGAAGGTGACCTCGGCCAGCGGCCGCCCGAGGTCGTCGAGGCTTGCCTGCCGGGGGCGTGCCTGCGGGGAGGCGGGGTCTGGGCGCACCGGGACACCGTAGGACCGGCCGCCGACAGTTTCCGTCACCGGCGCGCGCGACATCGACCGAGATGACCTGGTTGGCGGGCCTCGGCGGTGACCCGATGTCGACCGTTGTCGAGTCGTCGTGTCTGCGGTCCGCGCCATGTTTCGCCACGCCGGAGACACGCGACCGCCACACGACGGGCCAACCCAGCGGAAATGCGAAATCATGCGCGGGTGGCGTGGTTCGAAACGAACGGGATTCGGGTGGGGCGCGTGGCACTGGACTGTGCGAACGTGGAGGTGATGGTGCGTTTCTGGGCCGCCGCACTGGGCTATGAGGTGGTCCGGCGGGACGGCGACGCGGCGGTGCTGCGCCATCCCGCGGGGGCGGGGCCGAAACTGCTGCTGCGGCCTGGGGCCAGCCGCGGAGGCGGGCCGAGCCGGCTGCATCTCGACCTCTACGCGGTGGACGCGGAGCGGGTCATCGGCTGGCTGTCCACCCTGGGGGCGCGCCGGGTCGGTCGGTACGACGACGACGGCGAGCGCGGATATGTGCTCTCGGATCCGGAGGGCAACGAGTTCCGCGTGATGACGGCCGGGCCAGCGGGTTTCGCCCGACCCTATGTGTGACGTGCGGGCGGGTGCGACGTGTGGCGAAGGCGGAGGAGCCGGTCCCGATAGGGTCGTGAGCCATGCCGAGCGTCTACACCCGGATCATCAATGGCGAGCTGCCGGGGCGCATCGTGTACTCCGACGAGGACACGGTCGCGCTCCTCACGATCGCGCCGATCCGCCCAGGTCACACCCTGGTGGTCCCGCGGGTCGAGATCGACCGATGGATCGACCTGCCCGACGATGTCCAGTCGGCGCTGTGGCTCGCCGCGGCGAAGGTCGGGCGAGCCATCGACAAGGCGTTCCAGCCCCGGCGGGTGGCGGTGATCGTCGGCGGTCTGGAGGTGCCGCACACGCACGTCCACCTGGTGCCCATCGACAATGAGAAGCAGATCACCTTCGCGGCCGCCGACCACGATCCCGATCCGGCGGCGCTGGACGAGGCGGCGGAGCGCATCCGCGCGGCCCTGTCCTGACCGCCCCGTGCTGATCCCCGAGTCCGTGCCGGGCCGGTCCGCGCCGGCACGGACTCGGCGCCGGCGCGGACCGCGGTGGCTCAGAGCTGGAACTTGGCTGTGTCGACCGCGAACAGCGGCTCCCAGTTGAGTACCCCGTGGCCGGGCGGCGCGTCGATGACGACGTTGCCGCGGACCTTCTGGCCGGCCTTCACCGTCGAGGCGGACAGCCGCGGCTCGACGTTGTCATAGCTTCCGTCGTACCGGGTCCCGTCCGGCGTCTGGATGTAGAAGTCCGACGGCGAGGCGGACGTGTCCCCGCGGCTCACCTCGACCGTCACGTTCAGCACGTAGTACGCCCCCTGGGTCGGCGGGTCACCGTAGCTGGTGACCGTGCCGGAGGTGGTGCAGACGCTGTTGAGCGTCACCTTCGCCTCGAAGTCGCTGACCGACGAGTTGGCCTCGCCGACCACGGTGCCGGAGCCGCCGATGCCGGCGACACCCGCCCCCGGAGCCCCCGGCGCGGTCACCGGCACGCAGTTCGACGAACGGACCGGGCTGGTCGCGGTGGGGCTCGGCAGGGTCGGCGTGCTGCCGCCGCCGGGCACGCCCAGCGCCGTCGCCGACGGCAGCGGCACCGGCGAGGTGACATCGTCCTTCTTGTCGTCGCCGCCGACGGCCAGCGCGATCACCACGCCGAGCACGATCGCGGCGACCACCGCCAGCGGAATGATGATCATCAGCGGGTTGCGTCGCGGCCGCGGGGGCTGCGGCCCACCCGGCTGCTGCTGCCAGCCGCCGGGCGGCGGGTAGCCACCCTGCTGGTTCTGCTGGTACGGGTCCGGGCCGGTGCCGGGATAGCCGCCGGGCGTCTGGTAGCCCGCGCCGCCCTGGTAGGGGCTGGTGCCGCCGGGCGGGTAGCCGCCCTGCTGCCAACCCCCCTGCTGGCCCTGGGCGCCCCAGCCCTGCTGCTCGGCCCCGGGCTGGCCCCAGCCCTGTTGGTCCGCGCCCGGGGTCTGCTGGCCCCAGCCCTGCTGCGGGTCGGTGCCGGGGACCGGCTGGCCCCAGCCGCCGGCGCCCTGCTGCGGGGGCGGGGGCCACGACTGGTCGGCGCCCGGGCGCGGCCCGGTGCCCCACTGCTGGCCGCCGGGAGCGGGCATCGGCGGCTGCGGTCCGCTGGGCGGCGTACCCCCCGTCCCGGGGGCGGCGCCGGACCAGGCCAGCTGGGTCTTCTCGTCGGACTGGTCGGGCCCGCCGCCGGAGCCGTCGGCGGGCGGCTGGGGCCAGGAGCTGTTGTGCTGGTTCCACGGCTCCTGGCTGCCGCCCCCGCCGGGTGGCTGGTGCGGTGGGTTCTGGTCGGTCACGGTGGTTCCTCTCCGGCGCAGCCAGGGCCGCGTTTGGAAGAAATCGCGCGTAGGGTACGCACCACGCGAGGCTACATAAGCCGACTATCACATGAGACAATGCCCGCCCCGACACGGGTCGGACGGGCGGTGATCCCACACCTGTGGCACGCGCGACCCCTCCTGAGCGGGGCCGTTAGGCTGTACCGTCATCGTTTCTTCCCGTCGGCTCCGGAGTCCCACGTGCCTTGCTGCCTGGCCGATCGGACGGGCCGCGGGCGGCGCGGCCCGTCGTCTCGTCGCCGTCATTCGGATGCTGACGGACATTTCCGGCGCGGATCCCGTCGGACCGACGCGCGGGCGGAGCGGGAGGTGCCGGGGTTCAGGGCGCGGGATCGTGTCCACTTTGCCCCGTCCGGGATAGAACGTGTCGAGACAGTCGGATCCCTGACGAATGTCCGCCGGGGGCGGCGCTGATGAGTGAGCCGCTGCCCGCCGAGGTACGCCGGGCCGTCATCGAGCTCGCCGCGCGGACGCTGGCCGACCTGCCCGAGGCCGAGGTCCCGCCGTCGCTGGTCGCGGTGCGCCGGTTCAAGGAGTCCCGGCGGACCAGGCTGGGGGCCGTGCCGCTGGCCGCCGCGGTCGACGGCGACGTGTTCCGCGGCCGGGTCGCCGAGTGGATCCGCCGGCACCATCCCGAGCTCGCCGAGGCCGTCGAGGCGACGGACGGGCCACCGCCGGCCGCGCCGCCGGAGCGCGTCGCCGCGATCGCCTACCTGCTGCGGGCGCCCGACTGGCCGCAGCTGGTGCGGGCCGCGGCCGACCAGGCATCCCAGGACGAGATCCGGGACCGGGCCGACGAGGCCGAGCGGACCATCCGCCGGCTCTCCGACCAGCTCGAGGCGGGCCAGCGCGCCGCCGCGGCCGAGGCCGAGCAGTTGCGGGAACGGGCCACCGCGGCCCGCACCGACGCCGAGGAGGCCCGGCGCCGGCTGCGCGCGTCCGGTGAGAAGGTGCGCCGGGCGCAGGACGAGGCGCGGGACGCGGTGGTCGCCGCCGAGACGGCCCGCGACGCGGCGCTGGCGGCCGAACGTGACGCCGAGGCGGAGGTGCGCCGGCTGCGGGGGCGGGTCTCCGAGCTGGAGAACGCGCTGGCCGTGGCCCGCCGGGAGACCCGCGACACCCGCAGCGTCGACGACGCCCGGATGCGGGTGCTGCTCGACACCCTGATCGCCTCCGCGCACGGGGTGCGCCGCGAGCTCGACCTGCCCACGATGGTCAGCCGCCCGGCCGATCTGCTCGCCCGCGGCGGCGACGGCCCGAGCAGCGCCCCGCACGCGTTCGTCGGCGCCCGCGGCCGGCCCGACGACGACCCCACCCTCATCGACGAGGTGCTCGCCGTGCCCGGCGTGCATCTGATCGTCGACGGGTACAACGTGACCAAGCGTGGCTATGGCCAGCTCACCCTGCAGGCGCAGCGCGAGCGCCTGCTGTCCGGGCTCGGCGCGCTGGCCGGCCGCAATCCGGACAGCGAGATCACGGCGGTGTTCGACGCGACCGCCGTGGTCGCGCGCCCGGTGGGCGTGACGATGCCGCGTGGCGTGCGGGTGCTGTTCAGCCGGCCCGGCCGGCTGGCCGACGACGAGATCGTCCGGCTGGTGCGGCTGGAGCCCGAGGGCCGGCCGGTCTTCGTCGTCACCTCCGACCGTGAGGTGGCGGACAACAGCACGGCCGCCGGAGCCCGGGCCGTGCCGTCCTCCGCCCTGCTGGCCCGCCTCACCCGCTGAGCCGCATCCCCTCCACCCACTGAGCCGCCTCACCCACTGAGCCGCCTCACCCGCCGAGCGGCTTCACCCGCCGAGCCGCCTCGTCCGACGGCCCGCGCGCACGCTCCCGCCGGGAATTGTCAGACCCGGGTCCTACCGTCGGTGACGTCGGGATATCGGGAAGGTGAGTGCGATGTTGATCGACTGCGACTCCTGTGTCGCGCGCGGCGCTCGGTGCGCCGGCTGCGTCGTCACTGTCATGTTCGCCGGCGCGGATCGCCCGGGCGCCGCCGCGAGCCCTGGGTGGGACGCGGAGGAGTTCCGCGCCCTCGGGGTGCTGGCCGCCGCGGGCCTGCTGCCGCCGCCGGGAGAGATGGCCGGTTCGGTGCTGGAGCGCACCGCCCGGCTGCTCCCGCCACCGGGTCGCGCTGGCTGAACGCGCCGCCCGGCGGGTGGCCGCGGGGGCCGGTGCGGCACGATGGGGCCATGCGGGTCCTGGCCGTGACGAACGACTTTCCCCCGCGCCCCGGCGGGATCCAGGCCTACGTGCACAACTTCGTCTCCCGGCTGCCGGCGGGCGAGGTCGTGGTCTACGCGCCGGCCTGGTCCGGGGCGCCCGAGTTCGACGCCGCGCAGCCGTTCCCGGTGGTGCGCCACCGCACGTCGCTGATGCTGCCGACCCGGGACGTGCTGCGCCGTGCCCGGGAGATCGCCCGTGCCGAGGGCTGCGACACCGTCTGGTTCGGTGCCGCCGCCCCGCTCGGCCTGCTGGGCGACCGGCTGCGCCGCGAGACGGCGGTGCGCCGGGTGCTGGCGAGCACGCACGGCCACGAGGTCGGCTGGGCGGCGCTGCCGGCGGCGCGCCAGCTGCTGCGGCGCATCGGCGGGGCGGCGGATGTCGTCACCTATCTCACCGACTACACCCGGCTGCGGATCGGCCCTGCCCTCGGCACCCATCCGACGCTCGCCCGGTTGCCCAGCGGGGTCGACGCGGCGCTGTACCGCCCGGGCGTCGGGCGCGAGGAAATCCGCCGCCGGTACGGGCTGGGCGGGCGCCCGGTGGTGGTGTGCGTGAGCCGGCTCGTGCCCCGCAAGGGCCAGGACGTGCTGGTCCGCGCCCTGCCGGCGCTGCGTCGCCGGGTACCGGGCGCGGCCCTGCTGATCGTCGGCGGCGGCCCGTACCGCAAGGACCTGGAGCGGCTCGCCCGCGAGGTCGACGTGGCGGACCACGTGACGTTCACCGGCTCGGTGCCGTGGGAGGAGCTGCCCGCCCACTACGCGGCCGGGGACGTGTTCGCCATGCCATGCCGGTCCCGGCTCGGCGGGCTGGAGGTCGAGGGCCTGGGCATCGTCTACCTGGAGGCGTCGGCGACGGGCCTGCCGGTGGTCGCCGGGCGCAGCGGCGGCGCGCCCGACGCGGTGCTCGACGGGCGCACCGGCCTCGTCGTGGACGGCAGCGGCGTCGACGAGGTCGCGGCCGCCGTCGGCGACCTGCTTGCCGACCCGGACCTGGCCGCGTCGATGGGCGCAGCCGGCCGCGCCTGGGTGGAGCTGCGCTGGCGCTGGGACGTCCTGGCCGCCCAGCTGCGCACCCTGCTGGTCGGCACGGGCACCGGCACGGGCACCGGCATCGACACCGGCACCGGCACCGACACCGCGAACGGCGCCGACAGCTAGGCCGTGCCTCGGGTCGCGATCTTTGTGTCGGCCTGTCGCGCCAGCGGTTCGAGGCCGTTCGCGGCCGGCGGTCCGTGACAGCGTTCTGACACCGTCACGGCGTTCTCTGCCAGAAACCTAGGGACAAACCGGACACGACACACCAGGAAACTGGCATCACGCCGCCTTCCCCGGCGGCTACTTCCCCTCCACGGGAAGTCCCCCGCCTCCTCGGCGTTCCGGTCGCCACCCACACCGAGGTTGATCATGAACGGGTGGTGTCGGGGCGCCGTAGACGGGAGGCGGGCGGACGCGTCCACACGAGGACGGCCCGAGAGATCACAACTTGACACGCGGCCTAGCGGTAGAGGCCCTCGACGGCGTCGGTGAAGCGCTCGAGCACGAGGGAGCGGCGGACCTTCAGGCTGGGGGTGAGCTCGCCGGACTCCACGGTGAAGTCGTGCGCCAGGATCACGAACTTCTTGATCCCCTCCGCCCGCGAGACGGTCGCGTTCGCCGCGTCGACCGCCTGCTGTACCTCGGCGCGCAGCCGCGGGTCCTCGGTGAGGCCGGAGATGGCCGCGTCGGCGGGCAGCCCGGCGCCGGTGCGCCAGCGCTCGAACGCCTCCGGGTCGATGGTGACCAGCGCCGCGATGAACGGCCGCCCGTCGCCGACCAGCATGGCCTGGCTGACCAGCGGATGGGACTGGATGACGTGCTCCAACGGGGCCGGGGCGACGTTCTTGCCGCCCGCGGTGACGAGCAGTTCCTTCTTGCGGCCGGTGATGCGCAGGTGGCCGGTGTCGTCCAGCGCGCCGACGTCGCCGGTGCGCAGGAAGCCCTCGGCGTCGAACGCCTCCTTGGTGGCGGTCTCGTTGTTGTGGTAGGCGCGGAACAGCAGCTGCCCGCGGATGAGGATCTCGCCGTCGTCGGCGATCCGGATCGTGACGCCCGGAAGTGGCTGCCCGACGGTGCCCATCCGCACGGCGTGCGGCCGGTTCGCCGCCGCGGGGGCGGTCGTCTCGGTCAGGCCGTAGCCCTCCAGCACGGTGAAGCCGATGCCGCGGAAGAAGTGGCCCAGCCGCGCCCCGAGCGGCGCCCCGCCGCTGATCGCGAACTCGGCCCGCCCGCCGAGCGCGGCCCGCAGTTTGCGGTACACCAGCAGGTCGAGCACCTGGTGGCGCAGCCGCAGCGCGAGGCCCGGGCCGGTGCCGTCGAGGGACTCGCTGTAGGCGACGGCGGTGTTCTCGGCGGCGTCGAAGATCCGGCCGCGGCCCTCGCTGTGCGCCTTGTGCCGCGCCCCGGCGTACACCTTCTCGAACACGCGGGGCACGGCCAGCAGGAAGGTGGGGCTGGTCAGCGCCAGGTCGGGCAACAGGGTGCGCGAGTCGGGCGTGTAGGCCAGGTCGTAGCCGCCCTGCACCACGCCGACCTGGAGCATCCGGGCGAACACGTGCGCCAGCGGCAGGAACAGCAGCGTGGACGAGTCCGGCCGGAACACCTCGGGCAGCATCGCGATGCTGCTCTCGGCGGTGTAGAGCAGCGCCAGGTGGGTGATCTCGCAGCCCTTGGGCTGCGCGGTCGTCCCGGACGTGTAGATGATCGTGGCGAGGCTGGCGGCGTCGACGCCCGCGCGGGCCGCGGTGAGGCGCTCCTCGTCGACCTCGGCGCCGCGCGTCGCCAGGTCCGCGAACGCGCCGTCCTCGAGGACGAGCACCTCGCGCAGGGCCGGGGCGGCCGCGCGCACCTGGGCGACCCGCGCGGCGAGCTCGGCGTCCTCCACGACCAGCAGCTCGACCGCGGCGTCGCGCAGGATCCACTCGATCTGCGCCGGGCTGGACGTCTCGTAGATCGGCACGACGACCGCACCGGCGGCCCAGGTCGCGTAGTCCAGGACGGTCCACTCGTACCGGCTGCGGCTGAGGATGCCGACCCGCCCGCCGGGGGTCAGCCCGGCCGCGACGAGCCCGCGCGCGGTGGCCACCACGGCGTCGCGGAACTCGGCGGTCGTGAGGCCCGCGAACCGCTCGCCCACCTTGTACCGCAGCAGTACCTTGCCGGGACGCTCGCGCGCGTTGCGGAAGACGGCGTCGGTCAGTGTGGCGTCGTCGGCGATCGTGACCATCGGGACGGAGGTGAACTCGCGCACTGCTACTCCAACCAGCTCGCGGGCGGACGGGAACGCTCCGTGGAGGCACACGACCGTTCTGGGCACCAGACGTTAGCGGTCCGAGCGGATGTTGGCGACCGCGCCGGACCGCGCCGTGCCCGGAGCGTCCCTGAAGGCACCTAAGCTCAGGGGTATGCGGGTCCACGTGGTGAGCGACGTGCACGGCCGCGCGGATGCGATCCCGGCGGCCGCCGAGGGCGCCGACGTCTTCATCTGCCTCGGTGACCTCATCCTGTTCATCGACTACCACGACCACGGCCGCGGGATCATGGGCGACCTGTTCGGCGCCGAGGCCGTCGGGCGGATGGTGGAGCTGCGCACGGCGCAGCGTTTCGACGAGGCGCGGGACTGGTCGCGCTCGCTGTGGGCGCGCCTGGGCGGCGACCGCGACCGGATCGTGGAGGCCGCGATCCGCCGGCAGTACGAGCAGCTGTTCGCCGCCTTCCCCACGCCGACCTACCTCACCTTCGGCAACGTCGACCTGCCGCATCTGTATCCCGACTACCTGCGTGAGGGCATCACCCTGCTGGACGGCCAGACCACGACGATCGGCGGCTGGCGGTTCGGCTTCGTCGGCGGCGGTCTGCGCAGTCCGATGCGTACCCCGTACGAGATCGACGACGAGGACTTCGCCGCCAAGGTGGCCGCGGTCGGCGAGGTCGACGTGCTGTGCTGCCATATTCCGCCGCACCTGCCGGAGCTGGTCTACGACGTCGAGGCCCGCCGCTTCGAGCGGGGCAGCACGGCGATCCTCGCGGCCATTCACGAGACCCGGCCGCGCTACGTGCTCTTCGGCCACGTGCACCAGCCGCTGACCGCGAGCCTCGACATCGACGGCACCCGGTGCGTGAACGTCGGCCATTTCAACGCCCGCGGGACGCCGTTCGTCCTCGAGTGGTAGCCGGTGGCGATCGGATCCGGCCGCTCGACGGGAAGTGGCCCGGGTTCCGGTAGCCTCAGGCGATCGGTCGGGGAATGATCCGGGCTCTCTGAGCTTCAGACGTACGTGACGAATGTGGAGGTGCCTGTCTCCATGGCGGACCATGCCCGATCGACGATCGTCATCAATGCCCGGCCGGCCGCGGTGATGGGCGCGATCGCCGACATCCCCGCCTACCCGACCTGGGTCGGCCAGATCGAGGAGGCCGAGATCCTCGAGGTCGGCCCGGACGGGCGGCCCAGGCGGGCCCGTTTCCGGGTCAACGCCGTCGTCATCAAGGACGAGTTCGTCAACGAGTACACCTGGACGGACGACGCGCAGGTCACCTGGTCGATGGTCCAGGGCCAGGCGATGTCGTCGCAGGACGGCAGCTACACGCTGCGCGACCTGGGTGACGGCAGCACCGAGGTCACCTACGACCTCACCGCCGAGACCAAGATCAAGATTCCGGGGCTGCTGCGGCGCAAGGTGCAGAGCGGCATCGTCGACGCGGCTCTGAAGGATCTCAAGAAGCACGTCGAGAGCTGAGCCCAGGTGCGGTGTGTGCTCGTCACCGGCAAGGGCGGCGCCGGCACGACGACGGTGGCGGCGGCGACCGCGGTCCTCGCCGCCCAGCGGGGGCATCGCACCCTGGTGCTGTCCCTCGACCCGGCCGCCGGCCTCGCCGGCACCCTCGACCATCCGGTCGGCGCCGAGGTCACGGAGCTGGAACCGGGTCTCGCCGGCGCGCAGGTCGACCTGCGCCGCGCGGTGGCCACCCGCTGGCCGGCCGTGCGCGAGGTCCTCGCCGGCAGCTGGCCGTCCATCGACGTCGACCCGGTCGAGCTCGAGGAGCTCGCCTTCCTGCCCGGCGCCATCGAGACGCTGACCCTGCTGGAGCTGCGTGACGTGCTGGCGAGCACCGAACACGACGTCGTCATCGTCGACGGCGGCCCCGTCGCCGGGCTGCTGCGCCTGCTCGCGTTTCCCGAGACGCTGTCGTGGTACTGCCGGCGGCTGCTGCCGCCCGATGGTGCCTTCGCCCGCTGGCTGCGCCCCGGCTTCGGCTGGGCCACCGCGTTCGGCGGCCGCTTCGGGAACCTCGCCGCGCCCGCCTACGACACGGTCTCACGGGTGCACCGCGCCGCCGTCGACCTGCGCGCGATCCTCACCGACCACGCCGCGACCAGCGTCCGCCTGGTCCTGACGCCCGACAGCGGCGCCCTGGCCGCCGCCCGCGGCAGCCTCACCGCCCTCGCGCTGCACGGCTTCACCCTGGACGGCGTCATCGTGAACCGGATCTTCTCGCCGGCCGGCGCCGACGCCTGGCGCGCCGGCTGGGCCGCCGCCCACCGCGAGGCCCTCACCGAGATCACCGCCGCCGTCGCCCCGACCCCCATCCTGCCGGTGGGCTACCGCCCCGGCGAGCCGGTCGGCCTGGAGGAGCTCGCCGCGTTCGGCGCCGCCACCTACGGCGAACTCGACCCCGCCGGCGTGCTCGGTGCCTCCGCGGCCGGTGCGGGCGACCAGCCGCGGGTGGACCGCACCGACGACGGCTTCGCCCTTTCGTTCGGGCTGCCGTTCGTCGACGGATCACAGATTGATCTTGCCCGTCTCGGGGACGATCTGGTGGTGACGATCGGAGCGTTTCGCCGGGCGGTGCCACTGCCCGCGGCTCTGCGCCGCTGCGACGTGAGCGCCGCGAGCATGCGCGGCGACCGTCTGGTCGTCTCCTTCGTCCCCGACCCCGACCGGTGGGTCCGCGCATGAGCACCCCCGGCCCGCTCGCCGTCGAGGCCGCCCTGCTCCTCGACGCCCTGCGCGGCCTGGCCACCGCCGCTGCCGCCGACCCGGCCGCCGCCTCTGCCGCCTCTGCTGCCAACCCGGCCTCCGCTGCCGATCCGGCCGGCGGACCCGATCCGGCGGGCGTCGCCGCCGACCCGGCCGCCGCGGACTCGGCCACGCGGGCGGCTCGGGGGTGCGCGGGCGAGGAGCGGCCGTGCACGTCCTGCCCCCTGTGCCGGCTGATGGCGGCGCTGTCCGCGGACCGCTCCGAGGTGATGCGTCATCTCGTCGCCGCCGGCGAGTCGCTGGTCGCCGCCTTCAGGGCCGCCGTCGAGGCAGCCACCGTCGAGGTACCGCAGGGCCGCGGCCCGAGGCCGCCGGGCGCGCCCGGCCCCCGAACCACTCCAGCGCCCAGACCCCGCGTCCAGAGGATCGATGTCACGTGAGCACCCCCGCTTCAGACGCCCCGCGCAGCCCGCTGCCGCCGGCCACGGCCACCACCGCCGCCGAGTCGCTGGCGTCCGGTGACGACCGGCGGACCCAGGGCCTGACCATCGGCGTCGACGTCGGTGGCACCAAGGTCGCCGCCGGCGTCGTCGACGGTGCCGGCACCGTGCTGCACGCCGTGCGCCGCCCGACCCCCGGGCACTCCGCGCCCGAGGTCGCCGACACGATCGCCGCCGTCGTCGCCGAGCTCACCGCCGACTACGAGGTCTGGGCGGTCGGCATCGGCGCCGCCGGCTGGATCGACGCCGAGCGCTCCCGGGTCGTGTTCGCGCCGAACCTCGCCTGGCGCGACGAGCCGCTGCGCGACGAGGTCGCCGCGCGGGTCGGCCTGCCCGTCGTCGTCGAGAACGACGCCAACGCCATGGCCTGGGCCGAGTACCGCTTCGGCGCCGGTCGCGGGCGGCGCGACCTGGTCTGCCTGACCGTCGGCACCGGCATCGGCGGCGGTCTGATCCTCGGCGGCGAGCTGTACCGCGGCGCGTTCGGCATCGGCGCCGAGGCCGGCCACATGCGGGTCGTGCCGGGCGGTCATCCGTGCGGCTGCGGCAACGAGGGCTGCTGGGAGCAGTACGCCAGCGGTCGGGCGCTGGTCCGCCTCGCCCGCCAGATCGCCGCCGACGACCCGGCGGCGGCCACCGCGATGCTGGAGGCCTCCGGCGGTGACGTCGACGGCCTCACCGGCCCCGATGTCACCGAGGCGGCCCGCAAGGGCGATCCGGCGGCGATCCGCTGCCTGATGGAGGTCGGCCACTGGCTCGGCGAGGGCATGGCGAGCCTCGCCGCCCTGCTCGACCCCGACCGCTACGTCATCGGCGGCGGCGTCTCCGATGCCGGCGACCTGCTGCTCGCCCCCGCCCGGGAGCGGTTCCTCGAGGCCGTCCCCGGCCGCGGCCACCGCCCCGTCGCCGAGGTCGTCATCGCCGAGCTCGGCTCCCAGGCCGGCCTCGTCGGCGCCGCCGACCTCGCCCGCATCTAGTGGGCTGACCACGAACGTTGGCGGGGCGCGGGGCGTCCAGGGCAGCGTCCTGGCACCTTCACAGCGGCCTGTGTCGCGAACAGGTGGACAAAACGGAGGCGACACGCGGAGTTCGCGACACGGCGCCGTCGTCCCCGCCTGCGCTTCCCACCCACGGGAAGTCCGCCCGACATACGCCTATGGCTCCTGCGGGACGGTCCCGCGGGACCGGGCTTCTTCGGGGCTTTGGCGGGAGATGGCGCCGTCCGCCAGCCACGGCTGCCATACCGCGGAAGACGGCGGTCGCCCGACCCGCGACGCGGCCAGGGGTCGGTGGGCGGACCCCTGGCCGGAGGCGGCCGGCGGTCACCTGACGTCGCTCGGGAGGCTGCCCTGGGTCAGGGGGGCGACCCGTGGTCGGAGGCGGCCGACGTCAGAGGATGGCGCCGCTGCCGGGGCGGGCGGGGCGGTAGTCGGGGACGAGTTCGGTGGCGAGTTCCTCGAGGAACAGGCCGGTGTCGGCGACGACGCCGACGGCGTGGGCGCTGGTGCGTTCGGTCAGCGCGTGCACGGTGGCGGGGCTGACGTCGACACAGGCCACGGGGATCGACGCCGGCAGGATGTTGCCGGTCGCCACCGAGTGCTGCGCGGAGGCGACCATCAGGGCGTAGCCGACGCCGCGCAGGGCCCCCCGCATCGCCCGCTGGGCCTCGACGACGTCGGTGTGCACGTCCGGCAGCGGGCCGTCGTCGCGGACGGATCCGGCGAGGACGAACGTCTTGTTCGCCTTCACCATCGCGTGCATGATGCCCTCGGTCAGCAGGCCGGACTCGACGGCGGCGCGGATCGAGCCCTCGCGGCGGATCGCGTTGATCGCGCGGATGTGCTGCTCGCTGCCGCGCTGCACCCGCCCACCGCGCAGCGGGCCGACGCCCAGCGGCGAGCCGTACAGCGCCGCCTCGATGTCGAGGGTGGCCAGCGCGTTGCCGGTGAACAGGACGTCTACGTACCCCGCCTCGACCAGGGCGACGAGGGCGGAGGTGGCGCCGGTGCTGACGACGGTCTGGCCGGCCACCCAGAGCACCTGGGCGCCCTCGGCCTTGACCTCGCGGATCTGGCGGGCGATCGCCCGCACGAGGACCGCCTGCGGCTGGGTGGAGCTCGGCAGCGCGCCGAACGTGTCGCTCTCATGGACCCGGCTGGAGTGGTCGGTCACCGGCAGGACGACCTTCACCCCGTCCACCCCGCAGACGATCTGGTCGCCGGCGCGCACGTCGGTGACCGGGACCGTGCGGACCCGGCCGTGCGAGACGACCAGACCGCAGTCCATCTCCGGGTGTTCCACCGGCACCCACTGACCGTCGAGGTGGACGACGGTCTCCAGGTTGGTCGTGGAGTAGAAGTCGGGCGGGAAGACGCCGTCGCGGTCGGCGGGCTCGCAGCGTGCCGTGCCCGCGTCGACCTTGTTGACGCCGTGTACCTGGATACGCATGAGGATGCGGATGAGCCGGCGTGACGTCTCGGCACCGACGGTGATGACGGCGTGGGACTCGTCGTCGTGGCTGCGTCCCAGGTCGATGTGATCCACTCGGTAGTCGCCGCCGTAGTCCAGGACGTCGTCGAGGACCCTCGCCAGCACCCCGGTGTCCATGAGGTGACCGTGCACCTCGACCTTCTCGTGGTAACGCACGTGCACGACCTCCTGCTGCCTGCTGCCTGCTGCTGTTCGGTGCCGTTGTGGTGCCCGGACGTGGGCGCCGCAGGATCAGCGCGGCGGGATCAGTGGCCCGACCGTCGCGGTCAGATCACCGCGCCGTCGTCAGGGCCGTCGCTGTCCGTCGGGGGTCGGTCGCCCAGGCGGGCGACCAGGGTGCCGACGCCGCCGAGGATGAGCATCACGCCGGTGACGTCCTGCGATCGGGACTGGTTGAGGCCGATCAGGCTCGGCACGACGAGGAACACCATCCCCAGGGCGATCGAACCGAGGGCCCAGCGGGTGACCGGTCGTATCCGGGGCAGCGGGGGAGGCTCCGGTGGGATGTAGTGGTCGTCATCCGGGTCGTCCAGGTCACCGAGGTCGTCGCGCGGATCGCCCGCGCCGGCCGCCGCGCCGAGGTCGATGACGACCACCTCGTCGGCGTCGTCGTCCGGGCGCAGGCCGTGCGGGCCGATCCCGGGGAGCGGGCGCGGCTCGTCGAGGCCGGGGTCGGTGCGGTCGTCCGCCGCGGGCGGTGAACCGGGGCCGAACGGCGGGCCCGGGTCGAACGGCGGGCGCAGGATGATGACCGTCGGGCGGCGGGTGTCACCGACGTCCTCGGCGGCCGGCCAGCGGCGCCCGTCCGGCTCGCTGTCGGCCGGATCGTGTTCGACGGGCTCGTCGAAGCGGGCGACGAGCTCGAAGAACGCCGCGTCGTCGGCCTCCTGCGACCGCGGCGCCGGCTGGGCGTCGGCCGGTCCGGAGCCGGCGGACTGCTTCGGCGCCTCGGGCTGCTCCGCGCCGCCGGGGCCCGGCTGGTCGGCGGGTGGGCGCTCAGGCATCAGCGACGACCGCTTCGGGCAGGAGCGCGCCGGCCGCGTGCTGGCGGACGAACTCGAGGCTGCCCGCGAAGATCTTCTCCTTGTCGTTGTCGAGCGTGGCGACGTGGTAGCTGTCCGGTAGCAGGCGTTCCTCGACCGGCCCCCGCACGCCGGCCAGCAGGATCGCCCCGGAGCCGGGTTCGACGACATGGTCGACGACGCTGCGGTAGGCGAGCACGGGACAGGTGACCCGCGCGAGGTCCGCCCGGGTGAGCGCCCACAGCTGGCGCAGGGAGGCGAACGGCAGCAGCGGCACCCGGCTGTAGCCGACCTCGGGGACGCCCGCGGCCTTCACATCGCCGGCGACGCCGGGCAGGGACGGGACGACCCTGCCGAGCAGGCCGGCCAGTGACGCCAGCCGCCGCTCGGTGGCCAGGCTCGCGTTGACGGTGACCACGCCGGCGAGGTCGGCGGCATACTCCTCGGCCAGCCGCAGCGTCAGCGTGCCGCCCATCGACAGGCCCATCACGAACACCCGCTCGCACTCGTCGCGCAGCCGCAGGAACTCGCCCCGCACGACCGTGTACCAGTCCGGCCAGGTGGTGGGGACCATGTCCTGCCAGCGGGTACCGTGCCCGGGCAGCAGCGGGCAGGACACCGTCAGCCCGGCGGCCGCCAGCGCCTCGCCCCAGGGCCGCATGCTCCCCGGTGAGCCGGTGAAGCCGTGGACCAGCAGGACGCCGACCCGACCGCCCGGGAACGCGAACGGCTCCGCGCCGGGCAGCAGGGCCGTACCGGTGGAATCCGCCATCGCTGTCCGCCCTTCGTGCCCGCGCCCGCACCCCACGTAGCGGCGCGGCGCGGTGAAAAACGCCGGTAAACGCATGCTCGCACGGTCCGCGGGCCAAAGCCACGGTCGTACGTATCCCATCAGTACGCCGACCGACCCGCCGGGACGAGGACGCCCCCGCTGAAATGATATAGGCACTCGATGGTGCGCGCCCGCCCGGCCAGGCTTCGTGTGGCCGCCCGGGCGGGTTCCGGTGGACGGGACGATGACCGGCTCCCTAGGCTCATGACCGGCCTGGGTGCCGCGGCACGCCGACCCCGCGCGCGGTGGGATGCTCGGGTCTGGTGTGATCGGCGTTGGCGGGAGGGCGGCCGGAGGCGGGCGCCCCGGGGTGGGGTCGTCTCACGACGGTGACCAGGCGGGAGCTGTCCTTGTTCTACTGGATGCTCAAGGTGATCCTGACTCCCGTCCTGCGGGTGTTCTGGCGCCCCTGGGTGGAGGGCGCGGAGAACATTCCCGCCGAGGGGGCGGCGATCCTTGCCGGCAACCATCTGTCGTTCCTCGATCACTTCTTCCTTCCGCTGGTCGTCCCGCGGCGGGTGACGTTCCTGGCCAAGAGCGACTACTTCACCGAGGCCGGCGTCAAGGGCTGGTTCAAGCGGATCTTCTTCAGCGGCGCCGGGCAGATCCCGATCGACCGCAGCGGCGGCAAGGCCAGTGAGGGCGCGCTGCGCTCCGGCGTGCGCGTGCTGCGTCAGGGCCGGCTTCTCGGTATCTACCCGGAGGGCACCCGTTCCCCGGACGGTCGCCTGTACCGCGGCAAGATCGGCGTCGCCCGGATGGCGCTGGAGGCCGGCGTGCCGGTCATCCCCGTCGCCATGATCGGAACCTTCGAGGTGCAGCCGCCCGGCCAGCTGATCCCCAAGATCCGCCGGATCGGGATGCGGGTGGGCCGGCCGCTGGACTTCTCCCGCTACGCCGACATGGCCGACGACCGGTTCGTCCTGCGGTCGATCACCGACGAGATCATGTACGAGCTGATGGCGCTGTCGGGCCAGGAGTACGTCGACATGTACGCCAAGCGCGCCAAGGAGGAGCTGGCCGCCGCCCGCGCGACCGCCTCGTCGGCGACGGCGTCCCCGGCGACGCCAACGGGTGCCGACGCGCCCAGCGCCGGCTCCACTCCCGGGTCCGGGGCCGGCGCGGGGCCCGCCGCGACGGCGGATCCGGGTGGGAACGGGGCGGGCACCCGGCCCGCGGCGCCGCGCTCCACGGCCGCCGAGGACTCCGTCGACCGGGCGGTCTGACCCGGCATCCACCGGCACGGCAGGATTGGTCCTGTGCGTGGCGATGGCGCTCCCGGGCCCGAACTCGACGACAGAACAGGGGGCGGCTCCGCCTGCGCCCAACCCCGTCCCCAGGCCGCCAGGCGGCCCGGGGGATGCCGATGGCGCGCCGCGCGGACGGCCGGCGCCCGGGCCCTGCTCGCGGCCGGCGTGGGGGCGGGCGTGCTGGCGGGCGTCGTCGGGTCACCGGTCGCGGCCCTGGCCGCCCCGGCCGCGACCACCGCGCCCGGCGCGGGGCTGACCGCGCCCGCCACCGCCGCGGCGGCGCCCGCGGCCACGGTCGGTCGGTCCGGCTCCTTCCTGACCGACGACCAGCACCGCGCCGTGGTCATCCGCGGGATGTCGGTGCCCGCCGGCGTGACGCCGAGCGCCGCCGTCCTGGACACCTGGATCGGCTACGGCTTCACCGGCGTACGCCTGGCGGTCCCGGTCGCGACCGGCGGCCACTTCCCGGCCGTCGCCGGCTGGCCCGCCCCGGACGCGGGTGCCGGCGACGAGCCCGGACTGGCCCAGGCCGTCGGCCTCACCCGGCTGTTCACCGCGCGCGGCCTGCGGGTGACGCTGCGCCTGGTGCCCGTGGCGTCGGCGCGCACCTCGTCAGGGCTGTCCACCGCCACCCTGACGGCCGGTCTCGCCCGCCTCGCCGCACGGTTCCGGGACGAGCCGGGCCTGCTCGGCTACGAGGCACCCGCCACCCCGGGCACCGGCACCGTTCAGGGCGACGGCGCGGAGCTGCTCGGCGCGGTCGCCGCCCAGGACACCCACCACCTGCTGTGGCGGGAGCGCCCGGCACCGTTCGACGCGGCCGCGCGGGTGGCCGTCAACGACCCGACCGGCTATCTCATCGGCTGGAAGGACGGCACCCCCGCCACGCTCACCGGTCTCGCCGCCGCGGCCGACACCTTCGGCCTGAGCTGGTTCTACGATCCGCCGGGCGCCGCCGGCGGCACGCTGCCCGCCGCGCCGGCGCAGCTCGTCCGGCCGTACCCGGAGGCCATCGCCGGCACTCCCGAGGCGCTGCGCCTCGACGCCGCGGGCGTGCTCACCGTCGTCTACCGCCCGGTGTCCCCGACCGGCACGGCGCTCGCGGCCAGCACCCCGACGGCCATCAGCCTGCCGGCCTGGTCGTATCCGAACGGCTATCAGGTGCGGGTCAGCGGTGCCCGGGTCACCTCGGCGCCTGGCGCGGGGGTGCTGTGCGTGGTGGCCCAGCCCGGGGCGGCGCGGGTCCAGGTACAGGTCTCCCCGGCGGTCGGCGGCGGGTCGCCGGTGACGCCGCCGCATGATGCGGGCGCGGCCGGCTGCGCGGCGTCGGCGCATGGTGCCGCGGTAGGCGCAGGCCCGGGCGGTGATGGTGGCCTCGGTGCCGGCGGTGGTATCCAGGGTCGAGATGACGCCGACGGCGGCGACGACGCGTACTCCGGGCCGTTGCTGTGGCTACTGCCGCTGATCGGTGCCGCGGGGGCGGCGGCGCTGCTCGCCGCGGTGCTGCGTCCCTGGCGCCGCCGCGGCGGCCTGGGTCAGGGCGGTCCGGGACCTGCGGCGGGCCCGGGCGTGCTGACCGCGGGGACCGCCCGGGACCCGTCGGCGGGGCGCGCGGGAGACTGAGCCGGTGGGCACCCGTTTCTTCTACGACACCGAGTTCATCGAGCGGCGCGACGGCGATCATCTCTGGCTCGACCTGGTCAGCATCGGCATCGTCAGCGAGGATGGCGCGCGCCGGTACTACGCCGTGTCCACCGAGTTCGACCCGGCCTTCGCCGTGCCGTGGGTCCAGCGCAACGTCCTCGACCAGCTCCCGTCCCCGGCGGACCCGGCGTGGCGCTCCCGCGCCCGCATCCGCGCCGAGATCACCGAGCTGCTCACCGCGGACGGCACGCCCGAGCTGTGGGCCTGGTACGGCGCCTACGACCACGTTGTGCTCTGCCAGCTGTTCGGCACGATGACCGACCTGCCCGCACAGCTGCCGCGCTTCACGCGCGACCTGCGCCAGCTGTGGGACGACGTCGGCCGCCCGACGCTGCCCCCGCCGCCGGCCAACGCCCACGACGCGCTCGCCGACGCCCTGCACAACCGTGCGCGCTGGGAGGTCCTCGCCCCGCTGCGTGCCTCCGTGCCCCCGCGCCGCTGATCCTTTCCCGCCCCCGGCCGGGGGGCCCTCTCGCCCCGGCCGGGGCGCGCCGCGGACGACGTGAGCCAGGCGGACCAGCGGCGCTGACTGACCTTTGCTGCTCGCCGACGCGGCCGGCCGACGCCGCTGGTCCGCACCACTGTGGACGCTCACTGTCACATTTGCGCCACGCCCGGTGATGATGCAACGCCTCCGTCTGCCCGTCCCGGCCGCTACGCTGCCGCCGGCGGGGGGTCGTGCGCAGGCGACTGGAGGAGGCGGGATGAGGATCGGCGTACTGACCGGTGGCGGGGACTGCCCGGGGCTCAACGCGGTGATCCGGGCCGTCGTCCGCAAGGGCGAGGGCGTCTACGGGCACAGCTTCGTCGGCTTCCGGGACGGCTGGCGCGGCCCGTTGACCGGCGACACGATACGGCTGGACACCGCCGCGGTGCGCGGCATCCTGCCGCGGGGCGGGACGATCCTCGGCTCCAGCCGGACGAACCCGTTCGCCGCCGCCGACGGCGCGGTGCTGGTACGGGAGAACCTGGCCACAGCCGGGGTCGACGCGCTCATCGCGATCGGCGGCGAGGACACCCTCGGGGTGGCCGCCCGGCTGCACGCCGAGGGCGTGCCGGTCGTCGGCGTGCCGAAGACGATCGACAACGACCTGTCCGCGACGGACTACACGTTCGGCTTCGACACCGCGGTCAACATCGCCACCGAGGCGATCGACCGGCTGCACACGACCGCCGAGAGCCACCACCGGGTGCTCATCGTCGAGGTCATGGGCCGCCATGCCGGCTGGATCGCGCTGCACAGCGGCATGGCCGGCGGGGCGAACGTCATCCTCATCCCCGAGAAGCCGTTCGACTTCGACAAGGTCGCCGCGTTCGTCGAGTCCCGCTTCGCCACCCACTACGCGCCGATCATCGTCGTCGCCGAGGGCGCCGTCCCGCTCGCCGGGACCATGGTCACCCGTGAGGACGAGCTGGACGCGTTCGGTCACGTCCGTCTGCAGGGCATCGCCACCGTGCTGGAGACCGAGATCCGCGGGCGCACCGGCCGCGACGCGCGCGCCACCGTGCTCGGTCACCTTCAGCGCGGCGGAACGCCGAGCGCGTTCGACCGCTGGCTCGCGACCCGCTTCGGCCTGCACGCCGTCGACGCCGTCCACGAGGGCGACTTCGGCTGCATGGTCGCCCTGCACGGCACCCGCATCGACCGGGTACCGCTGGCGGAGGCGACCCGTGAGCTCAAGACGGTGCCCGAGGAGCTCTACCGGGAGGCGGAGGTCTTCTTCGGCTGACGTCTTTCTTCGGGTGACGTCGCGCCGGCCCGGCCGCGCGGGCCGTACTCTGGTGTCTCGTGAGCGCATTGGACGTCTGGCGGACCCTCCCGGCCAAGCAGCAGCCCTCCTGGCCCGACCCGGTCGAACTGCAGGCGGCCTATGACCAGCTCGCGGCGCTCCCGCCGCTGGTCACGGCGCCCGAGGTGCGCTCGCTGACCGACCGGCTCGCGATGGTCGCCCGCGGCGAGGCGTTCCTGCTGCAGGGCGGCGACTGCGCCGAGACGTTCGCGGCCAACACCGCCAACAAGATCCGCGACAAGGTGAAGACGCTACTGCAGATGGCGGTCGTGCTCACCTACGGCGCGAGCACCCCGGTGGTGAAGGTCGCGCGCATCGCCGGCCAGTACGCCAAGCCGCGTTCGGCTGACATCGAGGCGAGCACCGGCCTGCCGTCCTACCGGGGTGACGCGGTCAACGACATCGCCGCGACGGCCGCGGCCCGCCGTCCCGACCCGATGCGCATGGTCGCCTCGTACCACCAGAGCGCGGTGGCCCTGAACCTGGTGCGTGCCTTCGCCACCGGCGGTTTCGCCGACCTGTCGAAGGTCCACGAGTGGAACAAGGCGTTCGTGCGCGACTCGGCCGCCGGCCGCCGCTACGAGGCGATGGCCACGGACATCGAGCGCGCGATGGCCTTCATGGCCGCCTGCGGCATCGATCTCGACCGCACCGCGGCGCTGACCGGCGTGGAGCTGTTCACCAGCCACGAGGGTCTGCTACTGGAGTACGAGCGGGCACTGACCCGCGTCGAGGACGCCACCGGCAACCCGTACGACCTGTCCGCACACATGATCTGGATCGGCGAGCGCACCCGCGACCTCGACGGCGCCCACGTCGACCTGCTCTCCCGCGTCGGCAACCCGATCGGCTGCAAGATCGGCCCGAAGGCCAGCCCCGACGAGGTGCTGGAGCTCGCCGAGCGGCTCAATCCGCAGCACATCCCCGGCCGCCTCACCCTGATCTCGCGAATGGGTGTCGGCCGCGTCCGTGACGCGCTGCCGCCGATCATCGAGAAGGTCAACGCCGCCGGCCCGCCGGTCGTCTGGTCCTGCGACCCGATGCACGGCAACACCCGCGACGTCGCCGGCGTGAAGACCCGCCACTTCGACGACGTGCTCGACGAGGTCTCCGGCTTCTTCGAGGTGCACAAGGCGCTGGGCACCCACCCCGGCGGCCTGCACATCGAGCTGACCGGCGAGAACGTCACCGAGTGCCTCGGCGGCGCCGAACTCATCGGCGAGGAGGACCTCGGCGGCCGCTACGAGACGGCCTGTGACCCGCGCCTGAACACCGGCCAGGCGCTGGAGCTCGCGTTCCTCGTCGCCGAGATGCTTCAGCACGCCCGCGGCGAGCGCGCCGCCGCGGCCGCCGCACCCGAGCCCCACCTTCCCGCCCAGCCAGCCTGATCTCCATCCAAGGCCTGTGGTCGGCGGCGCAGGCGACGGGCTGGTGCGCTGGAGTGGCTGTCGTCGCGACGGCAGCTGGGAAGATCACGCCTCCCCCCGCGTCCTAGTCGCCGGCCGACTCGGCCGTCGGCGTGCTGGTAGGTGAGGCGGAACGGTCGTCGGACGACGCGGCGGCGGCCGGCGCAGGCTGCGGGTCGGAGCGGGCGGGCGGCGTGCTGACCGCGGCGCCCTCGTGGTCCGGGGGCGGACTGTCCGCGTCGGCGCCGGCCGGGGGAGAGGCGGGCGCCGCCGAGGGAGTCGCGGCCGCGCCGCCATCCGTGCCACTCGGCGTCGCCGCGCCCGGTCCGCCGGGCGGGGACGCGGCCTTGGGGGTCAGCGTCAGGGCGGGCGTGGCTGCCGCGGTGGTGGCTGCCGCGGTGGACGTGGACGTGGCTGCCGGGGCGGCGGATTGCGCCGAGGGGGAGACCGGTGTCGGCGCGGACGACGATGGTGGGGAGGTGGCGGCGCCGAGGATGTCGGCGTCCTCCTCCGGCTGAGCCCGTGGGGTGGGTCCCGCTGTGGGCGATGTGGCCGGAAGCGATGCGGTCGTGTCTGTCGCCGGGGAGGTCACCGGTGTGCTGGTGGTCTCGAACGCGCTGGTGGTTCCAGGTGTGCTGGTGGTCTCGGGCGTGGTGGTGGTCTCCGGCGCGTCGGTGGGCGTCGACGCGGCGGCGTACGTGCTCGGGGAGCGGGCCGCACGAGAGGTCGCGGGGGAGGACGTCTGAGGGTCGAGCGCCACGCGGAGATCGCCGATGAGATCGACGGCGTCCCGCGCCGACTCGGACGTCCCGGGTGGCAGGGCGGTCAGGACGTCGTTCAGGCGCTCCGACTGCTCGGAGGTGAACGCGTCCATCGTGCGCCGGGCGTCGGCGTCGCCGGCGTGTGCCTGCGCCAGCAGCACCGTCGATCCCGCCCTGGTCTGGGCGTACCAGGCCCGCAGCAGGCCGTTGACCGTGCGGGCATCGGCATGTCGCCCATCGGCGGGTGCGCCGGTGGGCGAGGCGGACGGGCCAGGACTGGACGGGCCGGCTGCGGTCGGCGCGGTATCGGCGGTCGGGGCGGTCGGGGCGGTCGGGGCGGTATCGGTGGTCGCCGCCGGGGAGGATGAGATGACCGGGGAGATCCCGATGCCCGCCGCCCCGAGCGGGGCGCTGGTGGCTGACGGCGGGCCGACGATCCCGAAGCCGGTGATGCCGCCCGCGGCGGGCGTGCTGGCGGCCCCGGTGCCGGCGGGCGACCCACGGCCGGTTCGGGTGGAGGCACGGTCGGGACGGGTGCCGACGGTGAGGGTGCGCAGCTCGTCCATGCGGGTGCCGGCGACGCCGAGGCGCGTTCTGGCTCGGGTCACCGGATCCGGTGCCAGGGACAGCTCGAGGTTCTCGACCTGCCGCTTGACGGTGTAGAGCGGCTGACCGGGCAGCGCCCCGCGGGCGCTGACGGCGAGGCCGACCAGCACCACGGTCACGCTGAGCCCGGCGGCAGCCAACGAGCGGACGACGCGAGGCAGCCGACCGCGGCTCGCGACGGTCCGCGGCACCCATCGCCCGCCGCCGGCGTCCTTGCCTGCCGCCCCTGCGGGCTTCGTCGTCGCGGACCCAGCCGCGGTGGTCGCGGTGGTCGCCGCGGCCGCGGGGGCTGCGGGGGCCGGGTGGGTCGCGCCCACGGAGGCGGCCGTAGCGGAGGCGGCCATAGCGGAGGCGGCCATGGTGGGGGCGGCCGTCGTGGGGGTGGTCGCGGGGTTGGCCAGGGCGGCGAGGAGTTGGGCGCGCAGCGCGTCGTGGCTGGCCGGATCCAGCTGGGGTCGGGGCAGGCCGCGGGCGGCGTCGGCGATCGTGACGAGGTGCCGCTCGGCGGGGCTGTTCGGTGGGCGGGTGCCGTCGAGGATGGCGGCGACGCGGCGGGCTGAGTGGGATCCCGGACGCCAGAAGGAGAAGGGCCGCGACGGCCACCTGGGCGGGCCAGGCCCGGCTGACCGATGGGATCCGCCGGGGCGCGGCTCGCCGCGGGGATCCCGATCGCGACCGCGCGCTGCCCTCACGTCCTCTCCCCGTGGCCGGTCGTGGACCGGTGCAGGGGGAAGCTCGGCTGCCCCCGTGCCAGCCCGACCAGCGGTGTAGCTGTCAGGTCGTTCAGTTACCGAATTGCCACGCAGTGTTGACCGCCACTGTACTACCCTTCTCGATCTTCGAGCCGGCGCGGACGGACTGGGCGACCACGCGGTCGTTCGGGCTGCCGCCGAAAATGTTCGACCTGCTGATCGACAGGCCGCGCTGGCGCAGGGCGCTCTCGGCGTCGCGGAACGACTTGCCGACCAGCTTCGGCACGGTGACCTGGATGCCGCTGCCGTCGCCGCCCGTGCCGCCGCCGGTGTCCCCGCCGCCGGTCCCGTCGTCGGGGGCGGCCGCGACGGTCAGGGTGACCGTGCTGTTCGGCGGGATCGGCTGGCCCACCTGGGGCGCGACGCCGACGACGCTGCCCGTGTTCCCGTCCGTCGTCACGGCCACCGCCTGCTGGATGGTGAGTCCGGCGACCCCGAGGCCCTCGATCTCGGCCTTCGCGTCGTCGAAGGACTTGCCGATGATGTCGGGCGGCATCGGGCGGGTGTCCGGCCCGGACGAGACGATCAGGTTGACGTTGTCCTTGGGCTTGAGCACCGTGTTGACGGCCGGGTTGGTGGAGATGACGTGACCGACCGGGACCGTGTCGCTGGCCTGCGGCATCACGCCGCCGGGGGTGAGGTTGACCTGGTTGAGCCGGGTGGTGGCCTGCTCCTGGGTGAGGTTCGCGACGTCCGGCACGCGGATCGCCGCCGGCCCCGAGCTCAGCCGCAGCGTGACGAGGGTGCCCTTGTGGACCCGGGCGCCGTCATGCGGGTCCTGCTTCGCGACGTGGCCGGCGGGCACCTTTGGGTCCGCCACCGGGTCGAGGTAGGTCACCTTCAGCCCGGCGTCGCGCAGCATCGTCTCCGCGTCGGACTTGCTGACGTTCGCCAGCAGGGGGACCTCGACCTTGCCGCCGGTCAGCGCGCGTAGTGAGACGAACCCGATGATCAGCACCAGGATGACCGCGCCGCCGACGAGCAGGGGAGTCGGCGGCCGCCGGCTCGGGGCGCCGCCGGCCCGCCGCCGGCCGCGGCCGCCGCCCGCCCCGCCGGCCGGCATCCGTGCCGACCCGGCCGAGGGGTGGTACAGGCCAGCCGTGTCGGGCGCGGGGCTGTCGTCCCCCGGGAAGGACCCGCCGCTCTGGTAGGCGGTGACGTCCGGGCCGGTACCGAAGGCGGCGACCGCGGTGGCGTCGGGGGCGACCGGGCCCGGGTGGGCCTGCGTCGGCGGGAAGTCGGCCATCGCTGACGCGCGCGGGCCACCGGCGGGACCGGCGCCGGGCTGACCGGCGGGTGGCGGGACCGCGACGCTGCCGGGACGGGGACTGAGCCCGTCGGCGTGGTACTCGTCGGCGGTGAACGCCTGGGTGTGGTCGGGCGTGCCGGGCGGCGGGGGGTCCATCAGGCCGATGCGCTGGACCTCGCCGGTGAAGCCGGTGTGGTACTCCACCTGCTCGGGCAGGTACGGCGCGATCCGCGCCAGCTCCTCCAGCAGGGCCGAGCCGTCCGCCGGGCGGCGGTCGGGATCGCGCGCGGTCGCCCGCAGCACCAGCCCGTCCAGTTCCGCGGGGATACCCTCGACCACGGTGGACGGCGCCGGCACGTCGCCGTGGACGGACTGGTAGGCCATCGACATCGGGGTCGCCCCGCTGTGCGGGAGCTGGCCGGTGAGCGTCTCGAACAGCACCACCCCGGCGGCGTAGACGTCGCTGCGGGTGTCGGCGGTGCCGTGGGTGACCTGCTCGGGGGCGAGGTAGCCGACGGTACCCAGGACCACGCCGTCAGTCAGCGCCTGGGTGGGCTGGCCGAGGGGCCGGGCGAGGCCGAAGTCGGCCACCTTCACCTGGCCGTCGTCGCCGAGCAGGATGTTCTCGGGCTTGATGTCGCGATGGATGATCCCGGCGTTGTGGGCGGCGGCGAGCGCCTCCATCACCGGCTCGATGATCTCGACGGCCTCGGCGACCGGCAGCCGGCCGCGCGCACCGAGATGCTGGCGCAGCGAGCGGCCGCGCACCAGCTCCATCACCAGGTAGTTCACCAGGCCGGCGGGCGTGTGATCGGAGCCCTGGTCGAGGACGGAGACGACGCGGGACGTGTTCAGCCGGGCGACGGCCTTGGCCTCGCGGTGGAAACGCCCGACGAACTCCGGGTCGTGATTCAGGTTGGGATGCATGACCTTGAGCGCGACGAGTCGGTCCAGCCGGTTGTCGTGCGCGACGTACACCGTCGCCATGCCGCCGACGGCAAGACGTTCCTGCGCCGTGTAGCGGCCGTCGAGAAGCCGGCCTATCACAGGGTCGGCCACGGTGGCATCCACGGGCGACAGTTTACGATCGATGCCGACCGGCTTCGCTACCGGAGCCTCGCGGGCTTACCCGCCGAGATGCGTCCGGCCTGCCGGGGGGAACACGCCTCCAGCGCCCGGCGGTACGCCGACAGCGGCGCGAACCCGCGGAATTCACCGCCAACGGTACGGCACCGTCGGGCGGGCGGCGAAGCATCTTCGCCGGGCGGAGCGCGGGCGCCGACGCGCGGTGTGCTGGAAGCCGGCGGAACGGGAAGCGGGCGTAAGCGTCTAGACTGTGGCTTCGTACCGGGGAGCCCGCGGAGGCGGGCTGAGAGGCTGGCCAGGACTGCCGTCGGCGACCCGCAGACCCGATCGCGGTCATGCGCGCGTGGGGAGGATGATCGTCATGTCGCAGCACCCGGTTGGTGACACCGCGGCCGACGCCGTCGGGGGAGTCGCCGCCGAGATCGACGAACTGGTGATCGCGGGGCGCGGCTACCGCAGCCGGCTGTTGGTCGGCACCGGGAAGTTCTCGTCACACGAGGCGATGCGGGCCAGCCTGCTCGCCTCCGGCGCCCAGATCGTCACCGTCGCGCTGCGCCGCGTCGACCTCGACCGGGCCGGCGCCGGCGACGTCCTCGACTTCGTCCCCGCCGGGATGACCCTGCTGCCGAACACGTCCGGCGCGGTGGACGCGGGCGAGGCGCACCGGCTCGCCCGGCTGGGGCGCGCCGCCACCGGGACGGGTCTGGTCAAGCTGGAGGTCACCCCGGATCCGCGGACTCTCGCGCCCGATCCGATCGAGACGCTGCGCGCCGCCGAGCTGCTGGTCGCCGACGGCTTCACCGTGCTGCCGTACTGCTCGGCGGACCCGATCCTCGCCCGTCGGCTGGAGGAGGCCGGCTGCGCGACCGTCATGCCGCTGGGCAGCTGGATCGGCTCCAACCGGGGGCTGCGCACCCGCGACGCGATCGAGGCGATCGTCGCCGGCGCGGGGGTGCCCGTCGTGGTCGACGCCGGCCTCGGGGCGCCGTCGGACGCGGCCGAGGCGATGGAGATCGGCGCGGACGCGGTGCTGGTCAACACCGCGATCGCGGTGGCGGACGACCCGGTGCGGATGGCGCGCGCCTTCGCCCTCGCGACCGTCGCCGGGCGGCTGGGCCATCTCGCCGGGCCGGCCGGTGCCAGTGTCGGCACCGGTGGAGCCACCGTCGCGTCGGCCTCCTCGCCCCTCACCGGCTTTCTCGGCGCCCTCGGCGCGGTGGCGCCCGCGGCCCCGTCAGCCTCCACAGCCCCGTCAGCCCCGTCAGCCTCGTCAGCTTCCACAGCCCCGACGGCCTCCGCGGCCCCCAGGGGCGGCGTGGGCGGGGGTGCGGGGTGAGCGCGCAGCCGGGACTGTTCGCCCGCGAGCTCGCCGGCGTCGACCTGCCCGCCCTGTCGGCCCGGTCGCGCGACGCGACGCCCGCGCAGGTCGACGCACTGCTGCGCCGCATCGCCCCGGGCGGTGCCGGGCGGCCGGCCCCGGCGCGGGCGCAGCTGGGGCTCGCCGAGCTCGCCGTCCTGCTCTCGCCGGCGGCGGGGGAGCGGCTCGAGGAGCTGGCGCTGGCCGCCCGGGAGACGACGCTGCGCCGCTTCGGCCGCGCCGTGCGCCTGTTCGCGCCGCTGTACGTGTCCAACGAATGCCTCTCGTCGTGCACCTACTGCGGGTTCGCCCGCGGCCTGCCGGTCGCCCGCCGCACGCTCGACGTCGACGAGGTCGAGGCGGAGGGGCGGCTGCTGGCCGCCCGCGGGTTCCGCCACCTGCTGCTCGTCGCCGGCGAGCACCGCGTCGAGGTGTCCGCCGACTACCTGGTCGCCGTCGTCGAGCGGCTGCGCCCGCTGTTCCCGTCGCTGTCCATCGAGACGCAGACCTGGTCGGACGACACCTACGCTCGGCTGGTGCGGGCGGGACTGGAGGGCGTCGTCCATTACCAGGAGACCTACGACCGGGCCCGCTACGCGCAGGTGCACGTCGCCGGCTGGAAACGTGACTACGACCGGCGGCTGTCGTCGTTCGAGCGCGCGGCGGCCGCCGGGGCGCGGCGCCTGGGGATCGGCGCTCTGCTCGGCCTCGCCCCGGACTGGCGAGCCGACGTGCTCGCCCTCGGCGCGCACGCCGCGTTCCTGACCCGCCGGTACTGGCGGACGGAGGTGTCCGTGGCGCTGCCGCGGATCAAGCCGTCGGCGAGCGACTTCCCGCCGGTGGTCGTCGTATCCGACGCCGAGTTCACCCAGGCGCACGCGGCGCTGCGGCTGTTCGGCCCGGACCTCGCGCTGTCGCTGTCCACCAGGGAGCCGGCGCCGATCCGCGACGGCCTGGTCCGCATCGCGGTGACCACGATGAGCGCCGGCTCGTCCACCGAACCCGGCGGCTACTCCACGCCGGGCACCGCCCAGGAACAGTTCTCGATCTCGGATGAGCGCCCGCCCGCCGAGGTCGCCGCGATGCTGGTCGAGGCCGGTTACGAACCGGTGTGGAAGGACGCCTTCCCGCTGGTGGACGCGAGCCCGGCCGGATGAGCGGGGCGGGCGCGCGTGAGGTGATTCTCGACGGCGGGGCGTAATAGTCTGCGGCGATGCGGCGAATCGTCATTGCTGGTGCGGGAATGGCGGGGGGCCGGACGGCCGTCGAACTGCGGCGGCGGGGCTTCACCGGTGAGATCACGATGGTCGGCGCGGAGGCGCACCGGCCCTACGACCGGCCGCCCCTGTCCAAGGCGGTGCTCACCGGCCGGATCGACGACACGACCCTCCCGTTCGATCTCGACGGTGTCGAGGTGCTCACCGGGCGGCGGGCGACGGCGCTGCGCCCGGGCACGGTGGAGACCGACGCCGGCCCGCTCGAGCACGACGGCCTGGTGATCGCCACCGGTGCCGATCCGGTGACCCTGCCCGGCGACGGTCCGGTGCGGGTGCTGCGAACCATCGACGACGCCCACGGCCTGCGGTCCGCGCTGCGCCCCGGCCTGCGGCTGGTGATCGTCGGCGCCGGGTGGATCGGCGCGGAGGTCGCCACCACCGCCGCGGCGATCGGCGCCGAGGTGACCGTCGTGGAGGCGGCCGACTCGCCGCTGCGAGCCGCGCTCGGCCCGGTGGTCGGCGCCCGCACGATCGCCTGGTATGCCCGGGCCGGCGTGACCCTGCGGCTGGGCACGGCGGTGGAGCGGACCACCGCGGACGGGCTGGTTCTGGCCGGCGGCGAGGTGCTGCCGGCGGACGAGATCCTCATCGGCATCGGCGCCCGGCCGAGCGTCGGGTGGCTGGCCGGAAGCGGGCTGGCGCTGGAGCGCGGCGTCGTCGCCGACGAGCGTCTCGCCGCCTCGTGGGAGGGCGTGGACGGCCCGCCGGTGGTCGCCGTCGGGGACTGCGCGGCCTGGTGGTCGCGCCGCTACGGGCGCCGGCTGCGCGTCGAGCACTGGGACACCGCGCAGCAGTCGCCGTCGGTCGGCGCCGCGACCCTGCTCGGTGGGGACGAGGGCGACGCGGCGGTGTACGACCCGGTGCCGTACTTCTGGTCGGAACAGTTCGGCTGGATGGTGCAGTTCGCCGGCATGTCCGGCGTCGAGGGCGACGCGCTGGTCTGGCGGGGTGACCCGGACGCGCCGCGGCCGGCGGACGGCAGCCGTCCGGTGGGCTGGTCGGCCGGCTGGTTCGCGCCCGACGGGCATCTGCGCGGCATGGTCACGGTCGGCCGGCCGATGGACATGGTGGCCGCCCGTCGGCTGATGATGGCCGGCGGCGGCATCGACCCGACGCGTTTCGCGGACGTCGCGGTGACGATGAAGGAACTCGTCGCGGCAGGCTGACGGAACCCGCTGGTCCGTGTGGGGATGGTCAGGTGACGAATTCGCGTCCGTCGGCTGCGGAGATATGGGACGAACCGTCCGGAATGCTGGGATGGGCGGTCGTCCGTTCCCCACCCGAATGGGTACATGGTGGGTTAGCCCACTAGAGTGCCGGGCGTGCCTCGCATTCACCTGGTATCGAACCTGCCCGGTGTGAACGCGCTCGGCGACCATCTGCGCGCAGCGGGTCTCGGCCCGACCTCGGCACGGTCGGCGGACGCGCTTCTCGTTCTCATCGACCGGCCGCTGGATCACGTCGAGCAGGAGCTGCTCGACCGTGCCCGCCAGACCGTCCCGGTGCTGCTCGCCGGCCCGACCGTGCGCGCGCTACCGGCGGACAGCCCGCTTGTGGAGGCCTCCGGCCTCATCCCCGGCCGATTCCTGGCCCCGCACGAGGTCCGGCTGCTGCCAGGGCCGCAGGGCGGGGAGATCATGGCCCGGAACGGGCGGTTCCGGCCCCGGGAGAGCTGGGTCGTCCCGGAGAAGGTCGCCGACGACGTCGAGCGGCTCATCCTCATCCGGCACGAGATGGCCGAGCAGCCGGTCTGCACCTGGCGGCCGTCGACGGGCCTGGGCATGTTCACCCTCGGCAGCGGCGCGGAGGTGCTCGCCGACCCCGCCTACCAGCGGCTCGTCGGTCGCTGGCTGCGGCACTGCCTGGGGGTGCGCGACACCGCCCCCGTCGGCGTCGGTCTGCTCGGCACGCCCGACACCGCCGCCGCTCACCACGCGGCCGTCGAGGCCACCGAGGGGCTGACGCTCACCGCCCTGTGCGACGGTAGCGCCGCCCGCGGGCCCGCGCACGCCCCCGGGCGCCAGCCCCGCCGGGTCGAGGACCCGGACGACCTGGTCAACGACCCCGAGCTCGGGGTCGTGATCGTCGCCACCCCGACCCACACCCACCTGGAGTGGGCCGGGCGGGCGCTGGAGGCCGGCAAGCACGTCGTCGTGCAGGCGCCGATGTGCCTGTCGCCGGCCGATGTCGACCAGCTCGCCGAACTCGCCGCCGCCCGCTCGCGGGTGCTGGCGGTGTGCGCCGCGAGCGAGCGGGACGCGGGCCTGCGGGCGATGCGCGACGCCGTGCGCCGGGGCGTGGTCGGCGAGCCGATGCGGCTGGAGGCCTACCGCGGTGGCCCGCGCCGCCCGCTCGGCACCTGGCACGACGACGAGCGCATCAGCGGCGGCCAGCTGTTCGACCGCGGCGTCGCCGCCGTCGAGGCGGTGCTCGGCCTCGTCGACGAACCGGTCGAATGGGTCAGCGCGTCCACCCTCAAGCGGGTCTGGCACCACGTCAGCAACGCCGACCACAGCCGGCTGCTGCTGCGCTTCGCCGGCGGCGCCGAGGCGCAGATCACCATCTCGGACCTGGCCGCGGCTCCACGCCCGTGGCTGGAGGTGCTCGGCAGCGGCGGCTGCCTCGTGCTCGACGCCCCCACCGGGCCAGGTGACTCCGCCGTCGGTCCCATCCGCCCGGGCGGACGGCACGCCGGCCCGTCGAGCGGCCCGTTCGCGGCCGAGTCGGGCCCGCCCGGCGCCGGCGACGCGCTGTTGCTGCTCACCCACGACGGGGTCGACACCCGGTATCCGGTGCCGCCCGCGGCGGAGGCCGCCGGGGGCTTCTATCACGATCTGGCCGACCTGCTGGTCTCCGGCTGGCCGCTGGCGGGACACGGCGTGGAGTCCGCCCGGCCGGTCGTCGCCGTGCTGGAGGCGGCCGCCCGCTCGGCCGCCGCTGGCGGCGAGCAGGCCGCGCCGCGCTGACCCGTCCTGGCCCTGACCCGTCGGGGCGGGACGGGACAGACCTATGACCTCGGCAGTGCCGGACGATCGCGGCCGGGCTGGGCCACGACCGGGTCCCGACTTAGGTGTTTACTGTTGACCATGGATTGGCTGACCCTGCCTGACGCCGCGGCGCAGCTGCAGGTTCCCGTGACCCGAGTCCGCCAGATGGTGCGCGACCGGACGTTGCTGGCCCGGCGGGAGGACGGCGTCCTACGGGTGCCGGCGGACTTCATCATCGACGGTGCCGTGATCAAGGGGCTGCCCGGCCTGCTCACCGTGCTGGCGGACGCCGGGTTCACCGATGACGAGGCGCTCGACTGGATCTTCCGGGAGGATCCGAGCCTGCCGGGGACGCCGATGCGGGCGCTCGCGGAGAACCGCAGCAAGGAAGTCAAGCGCAGGGCGCAGGCCCTCGCCTTCTGAGCCGTCCGCGTCACCCGGCTCGCACGCTGGCAGTCCGCCGTCCGGTCCCGACATGGTGGGACCGGACGGCCCGACCCACGCGGGCCCGTCCGTCACGCCGCGCCGTCTCGCACGCCGCGCCGTCCCGAGACGGGGACGAGGGTCACCGACGTCTTGCTCTCCCGGATGGCTGATGCCCGGCTCCCGTAGTGTCGGGTCATGGCCGAACGCCCGCCCGCCACCCCATCACCCGCCGCCGCCACCTCAGCTGCCACGATGTCAGCCGCCGCGATGTCGGCTGCGGCCGCGTCGCCCGCTGCCACGCGGACCCCGTCCGCCCGGACCGAGGCGCGGATCGTCGTCAACGGCGCGAGTCGGGGCGTTCCCACTGGTCAGCCCCTACCCGAGCTGCTGGCGGGGCTCGGCCTGCGGCCTGGATCGGTCATCGTCGAGCTCAACGGCGAGGCGCTGACCGCCTCCGAGTCCACCCGCGTCCGTCTCGCCGACGGCGACACCCTGGAGATCGTCCGTGCCGTCGCCGGTGGGTGAGCTCAGGGCCGACCGGCTGCGGCGGCTGGCCGATGCCCGGCTCTACCTGTGCACGCCGCGGCGCGCCGAGTTCGCCCCGTTCCTCGACGCGGTCGTCGGCACCGCTGACCGCGGCGGCGTCGACCTGGTGCAGCTGCGGGAGAAGGGCCTGGAGTGGGCCGACGAGGTCCGCGGCCTGCGCCAGATCCGGGCGGCCGGCGCGGCGCGGGGCACGCTGGTCAGTGCCAACGACCGCGCCGACCTCACCGCCTTCACCGGCGCCGACATCCTGCACGTCGGCCAGGACGACGTGCCACCCGCGTTCGCCCGCGGCATCGTCGGCCCGGACGTCCTCATCGGCCAGTCGACGCACAGCCCCGAGCAGTTCCTCGCCGCGCTCGCCGATCCCGACGTCGACTACGTCTGCGTCGGCCCCGTCCACGCCACCCCGACGAAGCAGGGCCGCCCGCCGGTCGGCCTCGGCCTGCCCCGGCTCGCCGCGCGCCACGCCCCGCCCTTCGAACCCGGGTCGAAACCCTGGTTCGTCACCGGGGGCGTGTCCGCCGACACCCTGGACGACATCCTGGCGACGGGAGCCCGCCGGGTTGTCGTCGTGCGGGCCCTGACAGCGGCCGCCGATCCGGGGGCCGAGGCCGCGGCGCTCGCCCGCCGGCTGCGCGCCGGCTGAGCCTCGCCGCGGGCCGGCAGCGTCGATGCGACACCTCAGCTACCTCGCGGTCCTCGTTGGCTGCCTGCTCGGCACGGCCCCGCTGGAATGGTTTTTCGGGACCCGCGTCTACGCCCGCCCGCGCCGGCTCGCGCTGACGTTGCTGCCGGTCGTGGCGGTCTTCGTCGCCTGGGACGTGTACGCCATCGCCGCCGGGCAGTGGACCTTCGACCCGCGCTCGGTCACCGGCATCCGGCTGCCGGGCCGCCTGCCGCTGGACGAGCTGCTGTTCTTCCTGGTCGTCCCCGTCTGCGCGATCCTGACCCTGGAGGCGGTACGCGCCGTACGCGGCTGGCCAGCCGGCGACGAGCCCCCCGCCGCGGAGGAAGTCGCTGCGCAGGAGCCTCCCGCTCGCGGTGAGGCGGACGGTCCGCGGTGAGCTACACGTTGCTCGCGGTGCTCGGCGTGGCCGGGGCGGTCGCCGCGGACCTGTGGGTGCTGCGCACGCGGCTGCTGACCCGGCGGATCTTCTGGACCTCGTACGCGATCATCGTTGTCTTCCAGCTCATCGCCAACGGTGTCCTGACCGGGTTCAGGATCGTCGTCTACGATCCCGGCACCATCCTCGGGCCGCGGATCGCGCACGCGCCGATCGAGGATCTGCTGTTCGGATTCGCACTGGTCACCTGGACGCTGTCGTGGTGGGTCTGGTGGGGCCGGCGGGCCCGCACGGACCGTCACAGCGGGCGGACGGAGTGAGAATTTTGCCGAGTTGGTGACGCAAACGAGCTAATTGGCCCATCGGAGGTAATCCGTCGGCCTAGCCTCGACCGTGATGACGCACGATGTTGCTGGTGGCCCCGGCTCGGCGGGGCGGCACCGTTCTCCCTGGGGTCGGTCGGGCCGGATCCTGCCGATCCGGTGGGGTCGGATCGGCGCGGCCGTGGCCGCGCTGGCGCTGCTCGCGGCAAGCCTGGTGGTTCTGCGGCTGCGGCTGGACGAGAGCGGTCACTCCGGCCGTTCCGGCACGCCGAGCGCCCAGCGCCGCCCGCTCGGCGGCGCCCCGCCGGACGTGCTGGCCGCCACCCCCACCTCGCGACGGCCGAGCGGGTCCGCGTCCGCCTCGACGCCGCTGCCCACCCCCCTCGACGTGCTCCCGCCCGACGGGGTGGTGCCATCCCCGTCAGTCAGCGCCGGGACGGGGGGCACGCGCAGCGGTGACAGGGGCGCGGGCGCCACGGCCCCAGCGGTCGCGCCGCGTCCGAGCGGGCCGGTGCTCGGGCTGAGCGCGACGTCGGTGGACCTCGGCGCGGTCGACTCGGTCTGGCGGGTCGACCTGCGTGGCGACGGGACGGCGCCTGTCGACGTGGCGGTCGGCAGCACCCCCTCGTGGCTGGCGGTCGTCCCGAACCAGCGGCGGGTCGACCCGGGGGTGAAGGTCCCCCTCGTGATCACTCTTGACCGGGCGGCCGCGCCGGAGGGTACCGTCGACGTGACCGTGCCCGTCACCGCCCGCACCGGCGTCGGCGGTGCGGACCTGCGCATCACCGCCAAGGTCGACGGCTCACCGCGGATCGTCTCGGTGACCGCCGCGCCGGCGCGGATCGTGCGCTCGGGCTGCCCGGCGACGGGCGGCGCCTCCCAGAGCGCGGCGTCCTCGGGAGGCACGGCGCCCCGCGGTGTGTCGGCCGGCGCACCCGCGCCGCCGCCTGGCGCCACTGCGACGTCCGCCGGGGCGGGCGCGGCCGCTGCCCCCGCGGCGTCACAGACGACGGTCACCGTCACGACCGACGACGCGGTCGGCATCTTCGCGGTGCAGCTGGCGGCGACCCTGCCCGGTGGGCGGAGCCAGACCCTGGCGATGAACCTCGGCGCGGCGACAGGTGACCGCTCGACCTGGACGGGGCAGCTTACGGCTCCATCGCAGACCGGCACGATCACCTACACGGCTGCGGTCACCGACCTGAACGGCAAACGGGCGCAGTACCCGGGATCGCTACCCGTGCTGCCCTGCCCGAGCTGACCTCCGCCACGCCCCACGCCGTGGGGACGCCCGGGAAATGATGGTGCCGCCCGGCTCGGGGGGTGCCGGGCGGCTTAGTCATCATGGCAGCTCCAGATCCGCCCGCCAAGTCCCTGATCGTGTCCCGAGCGGGCACGGTCATCACGCTAACGAGTAGTCCCAGCTCAGACAGTGAGTAACTACGGATCTTCTCCGGTCAGGTGGCGGACACCGCCGCGTGTCCGGCCGTAGGCCGGCGCACCGCCACCGCCCGAGATCTCTGATGAGGGATTGCGTTCCGCGGAACGCCTCGGGCCGGGCGGGAAAGGGCGGCGCGAGGCCAGCGCTGACCGCCGATATCCCAGCGTCAGTGAGCCTCGCCGCCTGCGCCCTCGGTGCGCCCCACACGTGCGCCGAGATGGTGGCCGGCCGGTGGCTCGGGGTTGGCGCGGGGGCGCGCGAACAGCCGGGTCGCGGTGATCACACCTGTGGTCGTCCCGGCGGGGCCGGCTGGCTCGGGCGGAGTCAGGCCGGGGCGCAGGTGCTCCTCGACGCGCAGGTACTTGCGTCCGGCCCGCAGGTCGGCATCGTTGCGCAACCGGACGATCAGCGGGAACGCCGACAGGGCGGCGGTGTCGAACAGACCCGTCGTGTAGACGAGCTGGACGCCGAGGCGGTCGGCGACGGCGAGCTGAAGATCGAGCAGATAGCCGGCACTGGCCCGGCCGATCGGATTGTCGAGGAACAGCACGCCGGCATGCGAGGCCCGCAGGTGGCCGCGGTCGTTCGCGCGCAGCGCCGCCATCGTGCAGTAGAGGATGATCGCGGCGGTGAGCTGCTGGCCCCCGGAGAAGACGTCGCCGAGCTCGCTGACCCGCACGCGTTCGGTGCGCAGGACCGCGTCGGGCTTGAGGATCTCCACCCGCACCCCGCGCGGGATCGCCGCCCGCACCCCACGCAGCAGCAGGCCCATCCCGTCGCGCCGGGCCGCCGCCGCCGACCGACCCGCCGCGCCGCCGCCGGCGCGGGCATCGCCGCTGGTGAGCGCGCCGCCTGTGGTGCGGGCATCGCCGGTGGGCCGGCCGGCACCGGCGCGGGACCGGGCGGCCACCGTGGCGGCGGCGGAGTCGTCGACGACCTGGCCCAGGGCTTCGGTCAGCGCCCGGTCGTCGGGGTCGGCGAACGTGATGCGCAGGAAGTCCTGTCCCGACCAGTCGCCGAGCCGGTCGGGCAGCCGGGACAGCCGGCCGGCCGCGCGCAGCGTCCCGAGAGCAGCCCGGACCATGCCCTCCAGGCGAGCGACGATCGCCTCGCGGTTGCGGCCGATGTGGGAGAGGTCGTCGTCGAGGCTGCGCAGCCGGGGAGCGAGCGCCGCCGCCCAGGCGGCCGCCGAGTCGGCGACCGTCTCCCGGCCGGCGCGCAGCATCTGCCGGCGGGCCGGGGCGCGCACCGCGTCGAACCGGTCCTGCGCCGCCCACGCGCTGACGGCCTCGGCGGCGGCGCGCACCGCCGTGGCGGCCTGGCCGTAGCCGGCGGCTGTCTCCCGCCAGGCCAGGCGCAGCTGGCGAGCGTCGTCGCGGGCCGCCTGGGCGTCGCCGGTGAACGGCACGGTGGCGGTGTCGGACCTGGTGGTGGGAGTGGTGGTGGGAGTGGTGGTGGCAGCGGGCGGGGTGTCGCCGGACGGGGCGGCGTCGGCGAGGTCGGCGAGGTTCTCGGCGATGGCCTCGAAGGCAGCGACCTCATCGGACCGGCGGGCGGACGCCTCGACAAGCTCCTCGCGGGTGGCTCTGGCCCGGGCGTGGTCCCGCTCGGCGGCGGCGACCGCGGCCGTCGCGCCGCGCAACATCCGCTCGGCCTCGTCGAGGTCGGCGGGTACCCCGTCACCGGTCAGCGGGGCGGCCTCGAAGCGTCGTGCCTCCGCGGTGGCGGAACGCAGCTCCTCCCGCAGCGCGCCGAGGCGCTCGCGGGACTCGTCCAGCTCGGCGCCGATCGCCGCGCTCTCGCGTCGTGCGCGGGCCTCACCGGCGGCGCGGGTCGCGCCGTCCCCGCCGCTGGTACCGGCGAGCAGCTCCCGGGCCCGTGCGCGGATGGCCGGGTCCACCGCGTCGACGTCCGCCCGGGCGGCCGCCTCCTCCCGCCGGGCACGCTCGACCTCGCCGCGCAGATCCGCGCCGACCTCGACCTGGGCGAACGTCCTGCTCGCCGCCTCGTACGCGGCACGCAGCACGGCGACTGGCTGCTCCGCCCCGCCGCTGCCCGCTCCGCCCGTGGCGCCGTCCGCGGAGTCGAGGCTGGGCGTGTCGAGGCTGGGGGTGGAGTCGGGGTCGGAGTCGTCGGTGGTGGCGCCGATGATGCCGGCGCTCTCGGCGCGGGCCGCGTCGGCGTTGCGGCGGGCCTCGTCGGACTGGCGGATGGCCGCGGCGGCGGCCCGCCGTGCGGTGGCGGCATGCTCGCGCGCCGCCCGGGCCTGCGCCAGCCGGTCCTCGACGATGGCGGCGACCTGGTCGATCTGCCTGTCGAGGACATCCGGGTCGCCGATGGAGCGCGCCAGCCGGTCGAGCGCCGCCGCGCGCTCGGCGGCCTGCTCGGCGGCCACCCGCAGCGGTTCGACGCCGGCCAGCTCGGCGCGCGCGGCCTGCTCGGCGGCGGCCGCCTCCCGGCTCGCCG